>NZ_JAOQJU010000023.1:0-50838 GCF_025567385.1 Dorea acetigenes | reverse complement strand
AAGTCCGACGATTTTAGCATCGCATGGCCATAAGTCCATGAAGTTTTACCCTCATAGAGCGATGTTTGTGCGTCAACGTGTCGCACCAAAAATATTCTCGATCTCACGGGAGGCCAGCAGATCCTTTACATTCTGTGTCAGGCCGCTCGGTATGCCGCCCCATTTACGGAATCTTTTCCAGATTTCCACGCTGAAACTTCCGGTCTGGCCTTTCAAAAGGAGATGGAATTCGTCGATATAGAACCAGGTCGTCTTATGTTTGGAGCGGTTGGCGGTGACACGGTTCCACACGGCATCCTGCATAATGAGAAGCCCGATCTCTTTCAGGGCCTTGCCCAGAGATTTGAGCTGGAAGCAGAGTACCCGATGGTTGTTCATGTCAATGTTGGAACGGTGATTGAACACATTCAGGGAGCCATTGACGTAGATTTCCAGCGCCGTAGCGATATTCTGCGCCTCCGGTTCAGACTGCTTCAAAAGCAGCCCATACAGGTCACCCAGGATCGGCATATTCTCCGGACGGGGGTCCTGCAGGTAATCCCGGTACACAAGCCTCGTGCAGCGGTCAATGATGGTCCTCTCAATTGGGGAAAGCCCCTCCTTGCCGCCGATAATCAGGTCACACAGCGACAGGATAAAATCACTTTTCAGTGTGATGGGGTTTTCATCATCCGAATAGTCCAGGTTAATGTCCATCGGATTGATATAGTTGGTGGAAGTCGGGGAAATGTCAATGACCTGCCCCTGGGCTCCAAACTGCTGTACCAGAGGCCCGTACTCATTTTCCGGGTCTGCAATAATGATGTCATCCTCCGTCAAAAGGAACACGTTGACGATCTCACGCTTGGCAGAGAAGGACTTGCCGCTGCCGGGCGTTCCCAGGAACAGGCCGTTTGGATTCTTTAAGTTCTTGCGGTTCGCCATGATCAGGTTATTACTTAATGCGTTCAGACCATAATAAAGAGCCTCGCCCTCCTGGAACAGCTCGCAGGTCGTAAACGGCACGAAAATGGCGGTGCTGCTGGTCGTAAGCCCACGCTCAATTTCAATCTGGTTCAACCCTAAGGCAAGAGAGGACATAAGCCCCTGTTCCTGCTGGTAGTCCAGACGTTTCAGGGCACAGTTATATTTCTGCGCAATACCGGAGGCAGACAGAATATCATTAAACAGCTTTTGCCGTTTGGAAGCGATATTCTCCACCAGCACCGTCACAAGAAACATGCGCTCATTCCGGCTCTGCAAATCCTGTAAGAGATTCTTTGCTTCTTCGCCGTAGGTGGCAAGGTCGGTAGGTAATAGCGATAGGTAAGCCTTTGAAGTTATCTCCAGCTTTTCCCCCGCTTCACACCGGACATGCGACTTTCACCGCATCCGGCGTTCCATCAATCAAACAGATTTCTTAGTCTCCTTAGTCATACCATTATGAGAATTATTCGTAAGATTTGGCTTCTCCAAATCAATGGGTTTCCTTTTTGCCAATGTTCGCAGTTTGTTCAGCTTTGTGAGCTGTGAAGTATCCAATTTAAGAGCGGTGAGATAAGAACGAATAGTGTCCTCATCAACTGCGTGTATCAGTTCATGTACTGGTGCAAGCACCAATACCAGATTTTCATACTTATCTCTGCCTCCAATTCCTTTTGGCTTCTTGTGATGGCAGTGAATTTCTGATATACACTGAAATTTCTTTCCCGTTACCGCACATTTTCCCCATTGAGCGGAGAACAGTGAGATACGGTTATCCGCATACTCTGTACTGCGGCTGTATGTAGGCGCTCTCATTAGCTGTAGCAGTAAGAAAGTGTTTATCCGCAAATCGTCATGGATTTCACTTCTTCCTGCCGCTGTGTAAGCGCACACTTTTCGCCGCTGACTCATTGGATTTTTACATTGAACATAGCTTATTGGATAAATCGGTTCTTTGGATTGTACTATATATCTTAGTTGCTCCGATTTCCCATATCTTTGGATTTCCGTTTTTGTCAGGTCACGGCCTTCCTTTTTCAGCCGGTGTGTCTTTCCAGATTTCAGCCTGTTTTTGAGAACTGTATTAACAGTTCTGCCAATATCACCGCAGTCTATGCTGATGTCAGTGGCTAACTGGTAGTAATTCTGGATTCCCATAACCATGGAGTTGAACAGCCGTACTTCCCCGGCTTCTCCACGTCCTTTTCTGGGAAATTTGATATTTCCGACTTGTTTAGTCAGGCTGGCTTTAACCTTTTTGTATGCTTTATCGCACATGTGCGATTGAACGACGTACTTTTTCCCCTTTTTGCGTAGTCGGATTTTGAATCCGAGAAATTCAGAATAGCTCCGTCTGACGTCAACAACTCTCGTTTTCTCCGGTGAAACATCAAGGCGCAGGCGTTCTTTCAGCCATTGCGTGACCGCAATCAGCGTCCGGTCTGCCTGTTCCCTTGTTCTACAGAGAATCCGAAAATCGTCTGCATATCTCACGATATACATTTCTTTCAGCCGTGTATTCCGCATTGCCCGGTACGCATGGCTTTGTATCGGACAGCCTGCCGCATTTTCTCTGTAAGCGTAGTTTTCCGTTACCGGGTTGCACTGCCATTGGCTTTCTATCCAATGGTCAAGTTCATTCAGCACCACATTTGCCAATAGTGGGGAAATAATTCCGCCTTGCGGCGTTCCCTTTGTTGGGTGTTCTGTGTTGCCGTCCGGCATGAGGATTGGAGCTTTGAGAATCCTACGGATTACATAGAGCAGTTCTTTATCCCGGATATTCAGTGACCATAACTGTTTTATCAGTTTTGAATGGTCTACATTGTCAAAGAAACCTTTTATGTCAAACTCTACTACATAGTGAAGTCCTGACTTTTGCATAAGCCTGTAGATTGCCGCTATCGCATTTTCAACCGACCGATTTGGACGGAATCCATAGCTATTGTTGCTGAACCTGGCTTCGCAGATAGGTTCCATGACCTGCTTGATACATTGCTGTACCAATCTATCCCAGATACAAGGGATTCCCAGTGGCCTGGTATTCCCGTTTGGTTTTGGGATGTCTTTGCGTCTTACGCTTCTTGGGGTGTAGCCGTTTTTAGCTCCCTTGACGATTTTGCGTACCCTTGCTGTGACTTCATCAGCGGTAAGTTTACCAATATCAGAAATCTTCAGCTTGTCTGTTCCCGGCGTAATACTCCCGGTATTGGATTTGATGTTCCGATAGGCCAGCAGGATATTTTCTCTTGAAAGTATCACATCCATCAGGTTCTCGAAAATTTCTCCTGCCTGACTTCTGGCATACAGTTCATCAAAGGTACTTTGCATATCGTAGTATTCAGCATGGCGGAGATACTCCACGCATTTGGTTTTTGGTTTCTTCTCATTTGGCATCAGGCATCACTCTCCTTTACGGCGAGTGACTTCTTTTTGTCATACTCGCAATCCTAATTGCGACTAAGTGCTAAGTTGCCTGTTTGACTGACTTGAGGCCATTCCTCCGTTTTCCTCTTTTTCGCAGAAAACATCATCAGTTCGACCTCTGCTTTTCAGCAGTAGTACAGCAGCTTATATGATTCGTCTGCTTACTTCCTAATGGTAGAAGCCTACTGCCTTTCCTCGTTCCAACAATCCTATCTTTACATATACCTTTAGGTCTCCGCTTTAAGCCTGTCAGCTTGAACACGCCTGTAACGTGCTATGGTGTTTCATAACATCAATTTTTACTCCACCACACTGATTAGCGATGAACGCTACCAGCACATTTCTATGCCGTCATGGTATAGACCCTTACATTCGCGGTTTTCGTCAGTCATATTTCAAACATTCTGACCTTGGGTATTTTGTAGACCTCCGGCCTATAGGTAGCACCGTCCATCTCTGGACAGCTTTCGTGGGGCTGGTAAGTATCCAGCAATCCATACGGCTACTCTCAGCCGACTTCACCGAGCTTCTGACAGGTCAGTTTTCACTTACACCCGCCAGTCGGAGTATTAAGGGGGCGTTTCAGGGCGTTACCCCATCATTCCACCTCTTGGATTGTTAGTTCTCCTAACATCTGAAATTTTCGTTCTTTTGTTAGTGCCTGATTTTGTCCTTCAACCACGAAGGCTTTGTTCAGGAACGAGTCGCACTGATGTCCATGTCATACCCGGCACGGACCGCTTTCTTCTGTTCCTCAATGGTCATTTTCTGCAAATCGGACATCTTGCGCTTGATGTTCTTGATCGCCTGGGTCTGGTCAATGGACTGGATATGCAGGTTCACCGTCACGGCGTCGTCCAGGTCCAAAAGCTCCGCCAGCAGACGGTCCGTCAGTTCCGGCGCTAAAATCTGCAAAAAAGACACCGCCCCGGAATGGTCGGCCACCCGGAAGGTCTTTCCGTCATTCGAGAACGACAGGCCGGAGGGCGCAATATAATCCTTTGTGGAGAGCCCGGTTTTCGGCAGGTCCACCCAGGTAAAATGAAATTTTTCCTGCCCGTCCGGGTGTAGCTGGCTGTGAAGGAGCTCCAGGCGATCCAGCCCGTCTAACGGCTTTGCCTGTGCTCCCAGGGCTTTGAAATTTGCCAGCACATCAGCCTCGATCCGCTCCAGGCGCATCTTCGCAGTGCGGAGGTCGTCAGCCTCAATCCCAAAGGTGATATATTTCCGCTTTGTAAGGCCGTTGTTGCCTTTTTGGAGCTGGCTCTTTAACATATCCCCATACTCTCTGCGGATTCCGTCATATTCGTCGCCGCGGATGGGAATGTCGATACTGCGGGCAAAATCCTGCATATTGGCCCGCTGGTTGATGAAAGTAAGCTGCACATGGATCGAAGCGTCAAAATAATTGAGGAAATCACAGTAGCCCTCAAAAATCTGCGCTTTGTCATCCGCCTGTGCAAGCTGGTAGTTAATATCAAAAAACTGCACCGTCTTGGTGTAGAGCTTATCCGTCAGCCGGCAGATTCCATCCCGGTACATTTCCTTATAGGGAATACTCTGCTGGACCGTCTGCGGGGCGTCCGTTTTCAGCCCGGCAAAAAAGCCGCCCTTTTTAGGCGGCCTGGTGCGGACAGTCTTATTTCCGCTTGTCTTTGCGTCGGCCCTGGTCTTTTTTGCCTGCCTGATGTTTCTTTGCAGACGTTTTTCCTGGGCCTCCTGCTGTTTGGTTTTTGGCAATCCTCGTAACCTCCTTCTTTGACATGGATTTATACAGGTTTTCCGTCCGGTATGGCCGTTTCTTCGGCCAGAGCTTATGGCGGAGCCTGTTTTTCAGAAGTTTCTCCGCCGGCTGTCCGTCCCGCTCATACATGGCGAAAAAGAAAAAGGGCATCATAAGCCCGATCATCAACAGCACTGCCGCCGAGTTGCCGATAGCGCCGCGGGTAAGGAAATATACCGGCAGCCCCACCAGTGCGGCCAGGCTGAAACAAATGAGCTGGCGCTTCGTCAGGTTAAACGCCAGCTTGGTCTTGACTTTTGTTAAGTCTTTGGGTACGGGTACATAGGGCATGTAAATTCACCTCCATTCATGCTGTATCTTACTGATTTCGTTCCTGCATCGTGACCGTGGATTCCACTTCATTGCCCCACACATCCCAGCCGGGGGTCTGCTGTCTTGCAAAAAGCTCTACCCTGGGCTGGTCGCCCATGAGCTTCACAATCTTATCCCGTACCTCGTCCGGCTTTTTGCTGTGCTGCTCGATATGGGAGATCACAAACTGATGGATTCCCGCGCACTGGCGTTTCGGGTGCCCCCTGGTCGCCAGTAAGCATACCTCCGCATTAGAGCGGGTCCAGAATCCCATCCCATAAAACCAGGAATCCGCTTTCCGGTTCTGTTTCAGCCAGAGGAAGGCCAGCGTCTTATATTTGAATCCCCATGCTTCGATCACCCGGAAGGCTTCATTGAGCTGTGGGAAGGTGGCCCATAGAAAAAGCGCACTGTCTCTGGCCGCAAGGTCTGTAACCGGCAGTGCGCATATTTCTTCTATGCTCATGGTGGGGTAATGGTTTTCCGCCACCCCATTGCCGCGTTTCATATCGTAACGCCAGGGCGGGTCTGCGTACACGATGCCATATTTTCCAGCCTCCGGCATTATCGGGCCTGCTCATTCTTGGCGGGAGCAGATTTTGCCGGCTGCGTCTTGACCTTGCCGGCATTATCCTTCAGGGCACCGGTCAAGGAAGGTTTCTCCGCCGCTCCCTTTGTCGCTTCAAGGGTGGCCTGCAAATTTTCAATCGCCTGGCCGTACCCTTCGATCAGGGCGTCGTTAAGCTGCCTGCGGAAATCCGCCGTCACCGGCCAGCAGACATCCCTCCATTTTCCCTGCTTATCCTGGGTGGAAGGCATGTTGACATACAGGCCGTTTTCACCGGAGCAGATGCGGAAGCCGTCAATCTTGAAACAGTCCCCAATCGTCACATTGGCGTAAGCCAGCAGGTTCCCCATCGGGGCAATCGGGCGCACAGTTACATCCAGCTTCAAGCTTTCACCCGTCTGTGCCTCCGGCTGCATGGGTTCGTTGTTTGTCTTACTCATATAGAAAAGTCCTCCTTCTTGTTAAAATATAGGTTGGTTACACGCTAATGCGAGTTAAAAATACTTTTGGATAGCGAGCCTGTCTTAAACAGGGCAAAGGCCAGCAGGACCGTATAGCCTGCCGTGCCCCAGATTGCGCCGTGAATGTCGCCGGAAGAAGGGATTGACTGGACCAGCACCGCATAAATTGCAACGCAGACCAGGATCAAAAACCCCTGGAAACCTAAAGCAAACAGGGAGCGCAGGTAATTTGTCCCCATCTGCCCCCATTCACGGTTTGCCATTGTGGAAAAGGGTATGGGTGCCAGGCTGACTGTAAGTAGGGTAAGAACCCGGCGCCTTGCCATATTGCTATGGCAGGTTTCCGAGAACTCCCCTCCGAACCGGACTTACACCTCTCGATGTATCCGGCTCTCCAGATGTCAGTCTAACTTTCCTGCGTGTAACTTATCGTGACAGTCAATGCAGAGTGCCATTGTCTTGCGCTTACGCCCAATCATGGCGATTTCCCATTGTTTTCTGCCACTTAAATCTTTGAGTTTTCGTATATGGTGTATTTCAAGCGGCACATTCTCTACGCCACACCACTCACACCTGTTTGCTTGCAGTCTTTTTATAAGGCTATTACGCCCATAATTCTCAAAAATTCTTGCTACTATATCAGGATTTCCGCTTTCTACTTTAGTGTCCCGGCGGAACCCATTATTGTAAAACAATACCTTTCCGACCTTGCCGTTTTTCTTCGGATATTCCACAACAAAATCTTTTCCTTGACGGTACTTGCGGATAATTCTGCTGATTCGTGTCCGATATTTTCCAGCAAAGGTTTTGAGCATACTGTATCTCATTACATAGTAGAAGTTATTGAGTACAGACACGTTGTTTGCAAGTCGGTAATAGTTATACAATCCACGGATTTCTGCGTTGTATTGGTTTAGGATTTCCAAATCGTCCAAGTGCAACAGGCGAGTGCGCCGGACAGGTTCCCAAACCTCTTTGTTTCCATTTTGTTTGTCGTATTTAATCTTGAGGGCATCGTAGGAGAACAGTCGTTTTACCCACTTATCATGGGGAACATAAAGTAAGACTTTTCCATTGTTTACCCGTCTGGTATCCCCGGTTTTGGTCTTTTTGTTGTGTTCGCCTTTGGCGATTGTGACCTCATATCCCAAGAACTTCGCAGCGTCGTGTCCATGAGTAATCAATGTCTTTTCCTCGGACATTTCCAGATGGAGTTTGTCCCGGATAAAGCAGCCTACATCTTGTTTAATCTGTTCTGCGTCCTCTTTGCTGCCGATAACTCCGATTAAGAAATCATCGGCGTATCGGATATAGCAAAGCCGTTTATAGCTATCGTCCATCTGGTCGCTATACGGTATAGATTTCAGACTACGCCGCAGTTCCCGGATTTCTGCAATTAAGCCCTCTTTTTCTTCCATGCTCATTTTAGAGATATTTCTTTTAAGCCTTTGTTCTTTCCCTCGGCAGACATCCAATTTCTTCTTGAACGCAGGATTGATTTTACGGCGGTTTCCGCAGTTGAATTTCTCTGCATACTCTGCCATATAACTGTCCAGTTCGTTCATGTAGATGTTTGCAAGGATAGGGCTGATGATGGAGCCTTGTGGAGTGCCGGAATAAGTATTGTGATAATTCCAATCCTCCATATATCCGGCTTTCAAGAACTTCCAGAGCAGACCGATGAAATGTTCGTCTGCAATCCGCTTTCGCAAAATAGCAATCAACACATGATGGTCTACGTTGTCAAAACAGCCCTTTATATCTCCCTCAACGAACCACTTTGTCCCCGTAAAATATTTCTGCACATATTTGAGTGCCGTATGACAGCTTCTGTTTATACGGAAACCGTGGGAATAGTCGCTAAAGGTTGGCTCATAAATACTCTCTAAGATGAGCCGCACCACCTCCTGTATCAGTTTATCGTCGAATGACGGTATCCCCAGAGGACGCATTTTCCCATTGGATTTCGGGATATACGTTCTCCTTGCCGGGTTAGGCTGATAACTAAAATCCCGCATCTTTTCAATGAGGGCGTTTATCCTTGCCATTCCCATTCCGTCAATGGTTTTGCCGTCTGTTCCGGCTGTCATGTTGCCTGGTTTCGCCTGTATCCGCTGATATGCCAGCAGATAGAATTGTGGATTGTACAGGTTGCGGTATAACCGCTCGTACTTGTAACTCTTGTTACACGCCTTGGATTTTAGGCTTTCCAACACATTTTCAGGACTTCTCATAATGCCTCACGCACCTTTCCTTTTTATGAATTGGTTGACATCCTGCCTCCCTTCGCCATGTAGACGGCTTTCCCGCCCTCAGACTACTACGGAGGCTCCGTTGCCATGCCGGATATTCAGCGTCATCTTTCTTGGGTTTTTACCCCTTGAAATTTATCGCCTTGCGGCATTACGCATAGCCGGATAGTTCCGGCATTCCGGTTTAGGCAATCTCCAGTTAGACACTTTGGGAAAAGCGTATTGTGATGTCGGTAGTGGGTTTTCGTCCTTTTCCGCTTACTGCGGCTGGCTGTCATAAGTATCGTGCGGTCTGTGTTTACCTGTCACATTCCGCTATGACATACGGCGAATACAACCATCCTGCGCCGCCGGGTCGAGTATCCCGCCTCGGACTGCCCTTAAAGCAGTTTAGCCTTGCTCCTCATTCACAATGTTGCGTCTTGCCGCTCAGTCGTGGGTAGATGGTTTCCCCAACTTGCGATTTTTCCGATACGCTATTGTCCCCCTTGTGGTTTCCCTCCGGAGTAAATCGGATGACGCTAAAGTGACGCTTTTCACGTCTTTGATACTTTTCTTTACCGGCTTGCTAAAGCCGGGGTCCCAAAATGCCCGCACACCGCCTTTGGATGAAAAGCGGCGTTTCTGGACGCGCGATATATTTCAATCATACGGCCATACACAATGACAAAGATCACGATGGACAACACCCACATGCACAGGTTGATAATGTTGGTCTCCAGCCACAGGCCGATCAGCTCCCACATCCCCATTGCTTCAAGCTGCGTTTCCAGGTCGGCCAGCGCAGCGGTGACGTCCATGTTCCCGTTTATCACGCCGGCGCTCTGGCTCACCACATTCTGGGCGACGTCAAACACCGCCATGACGATAGTAAAGCAGTTGGTGAGCAGGTATGTGGCAACAAAGGTTTTGAAAATCCACTTGAAGATGTTGAACGTATCAAAATCGTGCATGTTGTTCTTTTCCAGGATCATCTGGATCAGTTCATAGACAAGGACAAAAGTCAGGATAATTCCCGCAATGGGAATGACGACGGTTTCAGAAAGATTCTGGATCATGCTGAACACGCCGCCATTCCAGCCCTGCGGCGTCTGTCCTACCTGTGAGGCCACATCCGAGACCTGGCTGTTGACGGACTCAAAGATACCGGTGTATTGTCCTGTGATCGCTTCAATTAAGCCCTCTTTAATCCAGTCTGTTATCCGTTCAAACAGACTGCCCATCGGCTATTAACCGAACAGGCCGGAGAGCAGCGGGATCAGTGTGGCACCCACCAGCGCAATGCCGCCGCCAGCCATAAGCTGTTTCATGCCCTGGGATTTGGCACCAGATAGCGATAGGTAATCCTTTGAAGTTATCGCCGGATTTTCCCCCGCTCCGCACCGTGCGTGCGGCTTTCACCGCACACGGCGCTCCATCGGAAATGAATTTCAACGGTTTTGAACACAACTTACACACTTCGTTACAGCATTAAAGAATGCTTAAGCGATAGCTGGCGTTCCCGCCAGTTTCCGCAGTTTATTGAGTTTTTCCAGTTGCTTTTTGTTCAGTTGGAGTTGTTTTAGGTACTTCTGTATCGTTTCTTCTAAGGTGGCATGGATAAGCAGGTGAACAGCTTCGGTTACGAGAACAAGGTTGCTGTACTTATCTGTCCCGCCATTTTCCAGCGGAACTTTGTGGTGACAGCGTAGGTCATAGGGCATAAGTTCTGTGCCTGTAATGGCACACCGCCCATACTGAGCCGCAAACAACGAAATTCTGTTGTCTGCAAATTCAATACTTTTGTCCAGTACAGGAGTTCGCATGAGCCATATCATCGTATCGGTGTTTACACCGAGATTTTTATGGATTTCTGCCCGTCCTTCCGGTGTGTACCGGTTGATGGTTTTCTTCTTGTGCTGGGCGTCCCGTGTCTGAACATATCCCATCGGAATAAGCGGGTGTCCGTTCAAAAACCTTAGCTGTTTACTTTTTCCGTACCGCTCCTTTATGAAGCCGCGTTCCAGTTTTCCCTTTCGGGTCAAGCCCCGCAGTCTGTTTGACATTTGCTTTTTCAGCCCTTGCACTAGGTTAGGAAAGTCCTCGCCTACACGGGTCGCCAGACGATAGTAATTATGAAGTCCGGCAACTACCGAGTTGTACTGCTGTATTGCGATGTATTGACTTTGGCTGTCAGCCGGGGTCTGTATCGCTTTAATCGCAGCTGAGATTTTCTCCTTTGCGTGCGCAATCGCTTTATCGCTCATATGTGAGCAGACCACGTACTTTTTCCCTTTACGGTAGACTTTCATCTTGAATCCCAGAAATTCCGAGTACCGCTGTTCCATGTTGATTACCTTTGACTTTTCCGGGCTGATGTCCAGTCCTAAACGGTCTTTCAGCCACCGCTTTGTTGCCTCAAACGCTTTCACTGCATCTTTGTAACTGCGGCAGAAGATTTTGAAGTCATCGGCATATCTTACGAGATACATTTCCTTGAGATTACTCCGGCGCAAAGCCCGGTAGGTATGGCTTTTGATGTCCGTACCACGTGCGTTCTGCCGGGTCTTGTATTCGTAATGGGTGGGCATATTTTCCCATTGGGAAGATACCCACCAGTCCAGTTCATTCAGCACGATATTTGACAAGAGCGGTGATAGTATGCCGCCCTGCGGCGTTCCCTTTGTCGGGTAAATTCTCTTGCCATCGGGAAGAACGATAGGCGCTCTCAACATCTGCTTGATAATGCACAGCAGCTTTTTATCCCGGATACCCAGTTCCCACATCTGCCTTATCAGCTTTCCATGATGTACGTTGTCAAAGAAACCGTGTATATCCAGGTCAACCGCATAGTGTAAATGCTGTATCTGCATGAGCCGACAGCACTGTGCGATAGCGTGTTCCGTGGAGCGGTTTGGACGAAAACCGTTGGAACGCTCGTGAAACTTTGCTTCGCATATCGGTTCCAGCACTTGCAGAATACATTGCTGTACGATACGGTCAACGATTGTGGGAATACCCAGCGGTCTTGTTTTTCCGTTAGGTTTTGGGATTTCTACCCGCCTTACCGGGCGGGGATTATACCAACTGAATTGTTTTTGGATAAGTCGGACGAACTTCTCCTCCTCCATAGAAGCCAGATGTTTAATCGTCCTCTTATCCACGCCAGGAGTACCACTTCCTTTGTTTCCTTTGATTGTCCGATATGCCAGCTTGATGTTTTCCTCACTTGCCATTAGGCCAACAAGGTTCTGAAAGGTCTTGCCTTTCAAACTGTCGGCATACAGACGGTCAAAAGTGTTTTGCAGGTCGTAATACTCCGTATAGCGGATTTTACTTTGTTTCGGTTTGTGTGTTTGCTGCTCCGAAGTCAACACAGGCACCCGCTCCTTTCGGTTTGGATTTTCTTTGTCATACTCGAAGCTGTGTTTGTTGTGTTTTCAGTATTCTTAATTCATTTCCGACTTGGGGCCGTCCCTCCACAGACTTATTATTTCTGCTTCATCGGTACCATGCCCCTACTCTCACTGGGATTAAGTGCGGTTATACCAGTTTTACCCGGCTTTCCCGCCCAACGGCCTGCAACGGCTTGTTTTATACGTTCCCAGCTTTCCACGTTCCGACAATCCTATCATTTGATACTTTTAGGTGCTTCCTCTAAGCCTGTGCCCAGTTCTAAAAGAACCTTGCCGCCTGTAACGGCACGTGGAGTTTCATAACAACCAGTCTTACTAATCCACGGACACGCCATATCAATGGCCGTATGCCTTTCGACACACTCACAACGTTTAGACCCGTACATTCGGAAGTAGTCAGTGCGGTCGGTCGCACATTCTCACCATGAGTATCTGACACCCGGCATATAGGTGACGCCGCCCACCTCTGGGCAGGTTTCGTGCGGATTGTTCCGCTTACGGCCACTCTCTGCCGACTTCACCGAGCTTTTGACCATGAAGCAGTTGCACACTTCAAAGCCAATCGGAGTATCAGTGTGGGCGTTTCCAGGCGTTTCCCTTTCATTCCACCCATCGGATTGTCAGTTCTCCTAAGATTTCAAGCTATAAAGCCCTTCGACTTAGTGCCTAACCTTTTCAGTTAGAAACGTGTCGCACGGTTGTCATTGCCATAACCTTCCAGAAGGTTGATAACGCCCCATGCGCCGAGGCCGGCACCCAGAGCAATAACCAGGATTTTCAGGGTATCAATCGCACTTGCAAAAAAAGCCATAAAGTTCCTCCTTTAATTTAAGAAATATTGTTTTTGTGTTGTGGCCATATCAGGCCGGAAACGAAAAAACGCCCCTGTGCTTCAAGAACATTTACAAAAAGCACAGGGGCGGCAGAGTTCAGGATATACCTGAAAAAATATTCAGTTGTCAGGGAGGTGCACGAATCCTCAATAAAACCTCCTTCCGGTGAAAAGAAAAAGCCCGTCAAAGCCAGAAACCTTAACAGGCAGCTACATCATCATATAGCCGGAGCCTCCAAATCCTCCGCTGTGACCTCATAATTGCGGTACAGCTCGCCGGGACGCATCGGCAGTTTTGTAGATAAAAATTTCTCAATGTCAAAAGCGTTCTTCTCATTGAAATCGGAAAGCAGCCGGTAATTTGGATGTCTGGTAATATCGTACTTCCGGGAGAGGAAAGGGCGCACGCCTCTGATCTGCAGCAGACATTTTCCTCCGTCCATCACGGCCAGCTCGTCCACCGACATTAGATCCTTCCCCAACTTCTGGAAGTTCTGGCCGTGGGATTCCTGGTTGCCTTTGGTGACGCTGGTGTTATACATATCAATGGTTTCCTTTCCGAGCAGGGAGTTCCAGCTTTTCAGCGTGGTTTCTTCCTTGCCTCCCAGGAAAAGGGAAGCGTCACAGTTGCCGATGATGGTGTCCATGTTGTCCTTATAAAGCGCCTTCAACTGGCTCTGCGCCTGCAGGACCAGACAGGCCGAAATCTCCCTGGAACGGATCGTTGCCATCAGTTTTTCCAGGTTTGGAATCTGCCCGATATTGGCGGCCTCGTCGATCAGGCACCGCACATGTACCGGCAGCCTGCCGCCGTACTTGTCATCGGCACGCTCGCACAGCAGATTGAACAACTGCGTATAGGCCATGCTGACAAGGAAATTGAAGGTCGCGTCCGTATCGCTGATAATAAAAAACAGCGCCGTTTTCCTATCTCCAACCAAGTCAAGCTCCAACTCGTCATACATAGTGATCTCCCGGACTTCCTTAATGTCGAAGGGGGCAAGTCTGGCACCGCAGGAAATAAGGATAGATTTTGCTGTCTTGCCCGCCGCAAGTTTGTATTTTTTATACTGGCGTAAGGCGAAGTGGTCCGGGTCTTTCTGTTCCAGTGCGTCAAAGAGAAGGTCAACGGCATTTTTGAAACTTTCGTCATCCTCCCGGACCTCCATAGCGTTTATCATTTCTACCAGAGTGGAAAAATTCTGCTCGTTTGTTGGGGCCTCATAATAAATATAGCCGATCAATGCCGTGTAAAGCAAAGTTTCGGCCTTGACCCAGAAATCGTCGCCGGATTTTCCTTCCCCTTTGGTGTTTGCGATCAGCACTGTCACCAGTTTCAGAATATCCTTCTCATTGTGAATGTAGGCAAAAGGGTTATAGTGCATACTTTTTGAAAAATTGATCGTATTGAATACCTTGATCTTATAAGGCTCATACACGATTTTTCCATTCTTTCCCCGGACCGGGTTGCCGTCCTTATCCAGTTTCGGTGTGCCGCGGCTTAACAGCTTTCCCACCTCAATCAAGACCGTACCTTTCGGATCGGTGACGACATAGGAGCTGTGCATCTGCATAAGATTGGGCTTGATAAAAAATCTCGTCTTTCCAGAGCCGGAACCACCGACTACCAGCACATTTTTATTGCGGGCATGGGCCGGATTCTTCGGCCTGCCGGACATCATAAGCCCCTCGGTCTGCGTCAGGATAATGTTGTTTTCCGGTTTCGGGTCCATAAAAGGGGCAATGTCTGTTTTGTTGCCCCAACGGGCCGATCCGTATTCCACATTTTTGCGGTACTTTTTGGCATCCTTTCCTTTGAGATAGACAGCCAGCCGCACAATCACCGCACCGCATAATCCCACCAGCCAGTCCAGCGCCGCACCCGGCCACATACTCTGAAAAGCCAGTGAGAAACCTTCGGAAAGCCCTAATAATTTCTGTGAGGCATCCGCTCCGGGGGCAAGGCGAACCGCCTCGCCCAGCTTCGCAAAGACCAGAAGGAACAGAAGATAGGGCAGATGGAGGATCACCTGCTTTTTCAGGGCATCGGTATCTATCTTCATCGTTCCGGCCCTCCGTGTTCCTTGTTCTTTACCCGGTCACGGCCAAGCACCTGCGCCAGCTCCTTAAATTTATGAAGCTGGGAAAGAAGCGACGGCCTGGTGCTGCGGGTAAGATCCTTCCTCGTAAATTCCTTAAAAGCCGCTGTCAGTGCGTCCGCCTGGTTTGCTTTGAAATAGACCGTCCATTTCGGGGGATCGGTCCCCAGCTCTTTTTCAATATGGTAGCGGACCTGGTGTTTCCTGGCGTACCGCTCAAAAGAGCGGATTCTGCCGGACACTTCAATGGTATTGGCTCCAGGGTCTTTATAGGTCAGCCGTTTCATGCTGTTCCTGCCGACTTTCGGGGTAGTGCGTTCCTGCTCCATTTTCCTGAGCACAGCGGCAATCGCAGAACGCAGCACCCGCCCGGACAGCTTTGCCGCCTGGATGGAGACCGAAACGGTCCGCTGTTCCAATTCTTCCTGCATGTGCATCCTCCTTCCTGATAGAATCTGTAATAACAAATAGGAAATAACTGTTTAACGAGCGTCCCCGATCACCTGCTGGCGCGGGGTATGTTCAAAGGCTTTTGCCGCCTGGTTCACCTGGATTTTCGCATGTTTCAAAAGCGTCTTGATGATGGTCGCCGGGTGATCCTGTTCCTCCAGGTGGTCCACCATATTCTTACAGCCCTCCGGGAGATATTCAGCCATATCTTTACAGACATCGGCCAAGTCACCCATGAAGCCCCAGCAGCTATCCGTAAGCTCGCCGTTTTTGTAAAGCTCAAAGCCGTAACACTCGCCCCGCAGGTAGGAATCATAAGCGGCCACTTCGCTGCGCATCAGATCCTCCGCCTTTTTCCGAATGGTGCCGGTCATTTTTTCGCCGCCGAACTCTTTTAGGACATTCTCTTTGGAAACATAAATCCAACCGACTTGCCCGCTGTCCCAGGGATCATTGAAACTTGTGGTCTGCATGGCAAGGCCGCTGTGATCCATGAGATAAAGGGGCAGCGTAATGTATTTTTCGGAGATCACCTTCAGCATGGCGTCATCAACCGCCCGTTCCTCCGTCTTTGGCCCGTGCCGGAACCGGCTGCTCACAATGTTCACCATATGTTCATAGCGTTTCAGACCCGCTTCATCATGCCCCACGGTATCTAAATACATCTCCCGCAGGAAATCATCTTTATCCATGTAATTGTGACTGTCACCCAGTGCGTAGCGGGAGTGGAAGCAGACCATCGTTCCAAAATGCTCGTCTACCTCACGGGGAGAAATTAAAATATCGTCCGGCTGCACCATCAGGGCATAGGGGCCTTCTACTGCCATCAGCATAAGCTATCAGCTCCTTTCCGGCTCTCTGGGCCTTTTATCCGATATTTTCGGCTCTGTCTGTGCCGCCTGTTTTCTTGCATTGTCAAGCTGCTCCCGCACCGAAACATCCCGTTTCGCTTCCGGCGCGCCTGCGCCGAAGAAGCCCGGCAGCTCCTTGAAGCCGATGCTGTCCACGTAATATGCGGCGTCTGCACCATTCTCATGCAGGACCACCACATCGGAAACGGAAAGGGAGTGGCCCCTGAAATCTTCCGGGTGGTCGATATTAAAACGCCTGTAAATATCCTCCAGTGTTTCGCCCGGTTCCCGCTGCATTGCATAGACCATCTGGTAATGATCCCGGTCCACGGAAAGCCCTTTGCTTTCCAGCCAGTCAAGAGACATAAAACGGAGATTGTCTGTATTGTCCGATAAGCCAAGCTGGTAAATGGAATAAGCGCTGATCCCGTACTCTTTCTCATAGGAAGAAATACGCGCTAAAAGCGGCGCTGTTTCTCCCTCCATGTGTTCCTCGCGCTCAAATGCCGCCAGCCTCATTCGGATTTTTCCGGTATCTCCTGAAAGCAGCTCGTCCGCCATGCGCTCTTTCTCTGCATGGGAATCCGGGTACAGGTCTGCATAGGCCCCGCTGTTCTGCCTGAAAAATTCATCCAAGTCAAAGGCCAAATCCGTGGTATCGTCAAGTCTTATGTCATCCCTGCCCGGTTCCTCCATGACAGAAGCCGGCTGCTGCTTTTCTTCCGGTGGGAGGGGCTGCTTCACCGCAACGATCTCACCCGCCAGACGGAAGAACTTCTCCGGGTATTTGAATCGCTCCGTGTATTTCTCCATCAGGTCAGCGGGAAGGTCTGTAAAATCTTCTTCGCCCAAACCGACGATCAAAAAATTGCCGGGAACAATATCGTACAAATGGCCCTCATCATCATAAAGTGCCCGGTTTAAGGGCAGACCTATGAGCTTGCCTTCATCATTGCAGATCAGTCCAACCAGATCATCAAAGGGATAAGTTGCCTGAATATCTCCGCCAACGGCAGTCTGCAAGGATTCCAGCCCGCCCTCAATTTCAGTCTCATAGGGCGATTTGCCCGGCTCTACCATTAACACCTTCATAGCTGCATATCCTCCTTCTTTTTATTTGCCGCACCGGGAGCAGCAGGTGTTTTCTCCTGCGTTTTGGCCGCAGACAGCTTTCCCAGCACGGAAGGTTTCTCCGGCTTTTCAGGTATAGAAATACCGCCCTCCGAAACTTCGGTGGCGGTGCGGTCTGGTTTTGCCGGTTCCTGACCCTCCACCGTGTACCCCGGCAGGAGTGCTCCATACACGGTAAAATGGTGCTCATACTGTTTTGGTATCTGCGGGGAAATTTCCGTGAATAAATGGGAGTAGGCTTTTTTCCGGCCTTCCAGATACTTTTCAGCGGCGGCCTTGTCCGTGTAGCGTTTCTGATTCTGCCCGGCAATCTTTTCGCCATAACCCTGCTTTGGGGAGTTCACATAGACATCCCAGGTCACATACCAGGCAACCGGTACGCTCTGTTTGGTTTCCCGGTCATATTTGGTATCTTCCCAAATACCACAACTCATGCGGTAGACACGGTTGCTGATTTCTTCGTCATTCCGCCAGTTGTCGGTTTTGCGCCATTCATTTGCGGTATGCTCCACCTCCGGGGTTCGCAGGTAAGAAAGCGCCCGGTTGATCATCTGCGTGGCGGCTGCCTGCTTTTCCCATTGCTTTGCCGCCGCGACCACAATCTCATAGGCTTTCTGTTCACCGTCGATACTTCCCTGGCGCATGGCCTCCAGATTTTCGGCGCCCATTGTAATCAGGGAGGAAATATCCACATCTTCACAAGAAACACTGTGCTCGATTTTCAGCTCTGCACCTGGTTCCAAATGATCGCCGTACCGGTAAGCACGGTAATCTTTATTTTCTTCCAAAATCTTTCACACCTCCTTAAATCTCCGGCACACGGCTCTTTTTCGGGACCGCCTGTGCCGGGGTAGTTTTTTCTGCCGGCTTCGCCGCTGCAAGCTGCGCCATGACCGAAGGCCGCTCTGCCGTAAATATGGAAATCTGCTCATTCTCTGCTAATGGCTGCGCCGGAAGGGGCAGCGTCACATCCGAATGGGTAAGTATCTGCTCCCGTTTCAGGTCTGCCACGATCTCGTCAAATACCGCGTTGATAGCCCGCCGTTCCTCACCTTCAGGATAGGCTTTCAAAACCTCCATTTTTCCGTCTTTATCGGAAACAAAGGTAACGGCACAATCCGCATGGCCCACCAGATAATCCGATTGATAGGGCAGCTTATCCTTGATGTAACAGGCAAAGGCCCTGGCGGTCATTTCCACGTTGCTGTCCCAATAGCCGCCGTCCTTTTCACATTCCTTTCCCATGCGCACGGAATTTCGGTAAAAATCGGTCTCCACACGTCCAATCTGCGGGGCCTCCTGTGCCTGCATCCCGGACAGCATGTGCTCGAATATTTCCAGCCTTTCCCGCTCACTTTTGGGGATCACCCGCCCGGTGACAGACTTCTTAAAGGCACTGATCTGTTCCACGGAGCCGGCCTCGCCGGACAGAAACGCCTCCCTGAGAACCGCGTAAGTTTCCAGCTGTTCCTCATTGCCATGCCGTTTCAAGGAACCGAGCACCGCAGAATCCAGCCAGCTTGCCGCGTTTTTCCGGGTGCGCTCTGTCTGTGCTTCGGTGCGTTTCGCCGCCTGCTCCGGTGTCTCCGGTTTATATTTCATGGCTTCAATTAACTTCTGAAATGGCGCATAGAGGCGGGGCTGTTCTGAGAGCATCCCCTTTACGCCCATTTTCGTACCCAGGTAATCGTCCAACCCGTGCCACCATTCATGTGCCAAAGAGCCGGCCCCGTGCATCTTCGTGAGATTGATAACCTTGCGAAGCGGTTCATAGTGGGCTGCCGCATTGCCGCTGCCCCTGGCGCCGAAAGCGATAGCAAGCGTCCCCTGATAGGCAATATCTTTGTCGCTGACCTGCAGGGCTGCCGCCAAATCTTTGAGTGCTTCAAACCCCATGTTGAGGGAAGCCTGCCGGTCATTCTGGTTCATCCAGTTCCCAAACTCACCGCCGCGGAATCCGAAGGTATCAAGGTAGTGCTGCCCGGTAATCTCTGCGCCGTTCCTGTAATCCGGCCCGGTTCGCCGCACAGCGATAAGCTGTGGAGGCACAAACCGCGTCTTTCCGCTTTTGCTGCGGCCTTTTGCCAGCTCCTGCACCCATTTCAGGGCAGCCTCCCGCGTTTCAAAATTTGTCTGTAAGATGGAATAGCCCTTCGTCACATACCAGGTATCAGGTTTCCAGTCATTATTTTTGGAATAAGTATTCTTCCCGTCGTTGAAATGGATCGCATAGCCCTTCGGCACCTTCTGGTCTTTGGAAACGCCAAACTGTTCCTTCTGTGCTTTCTGTGTGAAGTTCCGCTCAAAATATCCTGCCGAGCGGACCATCAGGGTATTGGACAGCTTGTTTGTAATGGCCGGGTTCTCACGGCCCTTCTCCGTCACCTGGTAATGGGTGCCGCTGCCCCAGCCCTGCACCTGTTCCAGATACCCGTTTTCCACAAAGAAACGGTCATAGACCTGCATGGCGTCCTCCACGGTGCGGACTTCCGAAACCGCGCCCTGCAGCTCCCGTACCGTCTGGATATATTCTTTCTGCCTTGCAAGGCGTTTCTCCGGCGTATCATCCCTGCGGTAATACTGCGGGGAGGCATTTAATCCGTCCCTCGCCTTTTTGATGAAATACACCACGCCAAGGGGAATCCCATCATCAAGCATGGCCTGATAATCCGGTTTCTTCCAGATATTATCCTTTTTTACAAATTTCTCGGCTTCGCGCTCATTCATGGCGTCCAGGTCGTTCACATAGAGCCCCCGGTCCTTCCATAAGTCTTTTTTCGCGCCGCTGATCTTTTCCCCGAAATCTTCATGCTGTATGTTATCCGCCAATCAATATCACCTCCAGTCTGTCATAAAAAATCACCGCTCCGGGGAAGGGCGGCGTTCCTGTGATTTATCAAGCTGCGGGCGTATTCTCATGAGCCGGTCTGTCTCCCTGCGGACCAGCCGGTCAAGCGCGCCCAGGTCCTCCGGGGTAACGGCAAACTCCCGATAATGCTCATACCAGAGGCCCGCCCGGACAGCCGCAATAGGCGCAATCTTTTCCGCCCCTCCGGGAAGGAGGCGGTAGACCGAAGCCCCGTCAAGAAGCAACTGCTTCGCCGTTCCCAGGGGTATGCGGTACATATCTGTGTCCGGATTCTGCGCCTCCTCCATATACTCCACATTCAGACGTTCCTCCAAATCCTGGGGCATATAGGAAAATGCCTGTGCCTTCCACTGGCTGAACAGGTTGGAATAGTGGTGCTGCCATTCCGTCACCTGCTCCGGCGCATAGAGGTAGCGCCAGGTTTTCAGGGCGTCCTTTTCGCATAGTTCCATTGCCTCCCATTTTTCAATGCCTGCCTCCGCCTTCGTGCCGTCCCGGTATTCCATGTTGACTCCGTAAGGGTAGAGGGTATTCCGTTCTATGTCCTGCCGCAGCGTGTCAAGGTCCGTCATCAGGACATCCCCGTACAGCCGTCCGTCCTCCTTACGCTCTGTGTGGAACAGGAAAGCCCTGGCGCCGGGGTATTCCGTCATGGCGGCCATCCGGTAAAGCTCTCCTGTGGGATAGTAGGCAGACAGGGCATCAGCAATCCATATGTGGTTTTTTCCCATGATAGCGATAGAATCCGGCCCGGTGTTGGTTGCCAGTGAGCGCAGGTTGAATTCACTTTCCCGCAGGAAATCCCCGGCCAGGATATGGAGTTCATAGGCAAATACGCCTAAATCTGTATCACGGACTAAGTGAATCTGCGGAAGCGCATCATCTTTCATAGTGACCGGTGCCATTTATAGATTCCTCCCATCTGCCGGCGGCTGCCCTCCGGCAATCTTGCCGACGATCTCCGGCCCGGTCTCGTAAATCTGCATGAGCCGCTTTGCTGTTCCGCATGGCTGCGCTGCACCGCTGGTCCAGAGCCGGACCGTGGAAGGGGCGACGTTCATCAGAAGTGCAAAGCCTTTCTCGTTCATATCCAGCTTTTTCATCAGCGCCTTAACCATGTCGGGGCCATAGTCCGGACACCGGGCAGCTTCGGCAATCATCTGTAAAGCGGTGTTCTCTGTGTTCATCATTTCTAAAATCCTCCTGTCAAATTGAAATAGCTGCCTGTTTCTGGCGGCATTGTTGTTGATGGTCTTTCATTTTCTTCGTAACATGGAGCAGCATTTCGTTGTAGTCCTTTCCTATACGGGGCGGGTTGATCCCCACCCGGATATGTTTGAACCGCTGATCTTCATGGAGCATTGCCTTGATCCTCCTGGCATTTTTAAGGCCTCCAAGGTCATTGTCCATGTAGAGGCTGACGCGCCGGATTTCCGGGTGGCGTTTCAAAAATGCAGTCAGCGCCACATGGGAAGTGCCGCCTAAAGACAGCCGGTAGCCGTCCCATTTCCAGCCTTCCAATTCCTGCAGCGTGGCATGGGAGAGGGCATCAATGGGTGCCTCAAAGACCGCCACATGGCGGCTGCCCGGATTCCTCGGTGGATAGCAGAAGCTGTATTCCTTGTCGCTGCCGTAAACATCTTTTCTGAGATTGCCGGTAATGCTCCGCATACAGGCAAACTTCGCTTTGCCGGCTTCATCCTTTCCCACAAACACACAGACCGGCTCGCCATGATACCGTGCCTCATAGAACAGCCCTTTCCGGAAACACCGGCCAATCACATCAGAGCTGATCCCGCGCCGCTGTAAATAGGAAACAGCAGAGGTAGCACACCGTCTGGCCCAGGGGAGAGAAAAAGGTTTCTTCTCCGGTTCTTTCTGCACATGGGCTTTTTCTGTTGCACTCCGATAGGCCGGTGCCTGCTGGATTTCTCCGCCTACCAGCGTATGGACCGCATCCACCAGCCCATAGCCCCGAATCTGGATCAGATAATCCAGGGCGTTGATACTCCGGCCCCGGCTGTTCCAGTACCAGTACCTTTTCCCGGTCACATAGATCAGGCTGTCATGTTCCTTGTGCCGGTAATTGGGCCCGTCCCGTTTCAGTACCCCAGGCTCATGGAACTGCAGGTATGCGAACAGGTCCGCCTCCCGCGCCGCCTGAATCTGTTCTTTGGTTACGCCGGGCATCGTGCCGGCACAGTATTTCTTTTCATCGTGCCCCGCCTCCTTTCCGTGATGAAAAAAGACGCCCAGAGGCGCCTAACAGCCGTACAGGTCATGGTTGACCTCGGCACGGTAATAACTGTCCATTGTTGCCGGGGCATTATACAGCGCCGCCAGCAGGTATGCCTTGATATTCCCGACTTTTGTAGTGTTCTTGTCAATACAGTCAAAGACATACTCCAGGTGGTCGGAATTGATCTTCAGGAAACGGCCCTTTACCACCTCCCTGGGAAAATCATCCCCGGCGATACGGATAAAGGGGCGTTTGGATAAAACCACTTCAAGCATAAGCTCCACGGTCTCGTCTAAGCGTTCTTTCCCATACCGGGAGACCATACAGTCATACTCAATATTTTCTTTGATGATTTTGCTGTATGCGTCTATCAATCCAATCCGATCCATCCCATCCGGGCGGCCTGCCGCCTCCGGCTCTGCTGGATAGATTGATTGATGGGTTCTTGATATATCCGTTTTTGATTTTTTAGTTCTTTGTGGATTAGTATTTAATTGTGCGGGATTTTCCTGTCCTGGTTCCACCTGTTCAGGTTTTGCCTGTCCTGGATTTACCTGTCTTGGATTTTCCCGTTTAGGTGGAAACGTCTGTTTTTCAGCGTTTACAGGCTTTTCATGGATGGTATATTCAATATCTCCGAGCTGCCCGTTCTCATAGCGGAGGCGCTGCCTGGTGAGATACCCGTGCCGCTCCAGCTCCTTCAGGGCGGTAGTGATCGAATCCACACCGTCCTTACAGATATGGGCGAGTCCCTTTGTGGTATAATCCCAATCTTCCGGCAGCGACAGCATGAGGGAGAGAAGCCCCTTTGCCTTTAAGGACAGTTCCGTATTGCGCAGATGGTGGTTGCACATGATCGTGAAGTCCTTCGTTTTTTCTACCCGGAATACAGCCATTTCACAGCCTCCTTTCTCCGGTTATTTCCGTTACAAGGCGCGGTCCCTGCGGTCATAGTGGAGGTGCCCGCCTGAAACCTTCGCATGGTTTTTCAGTTTGACTTCGCCCCGTTCCTGGCTGTCTAAGAATTTCTGATAGCCGGCATCCGTCAGGAACAGGCGCATCTTATCGCCCCTGTCACCCACAGGGGAATCATAAGACAGCACATCAAAGACAATCATGTGCCTTACCTCCGGGTCAAAGCGTTCCAGCGCCATGATGTCATGCCCCTTCAATTTCTCTGCGCCGGATTGCTGTCTGGCCTCGGCAATCTTTTCCCCGATCGTCCGGGGCGGGTAGGGCAGACGGTAATTCTTCTGAATATCCCGCACGATGTCCATGCACTCGGCATCCGTCAGGACGCGTAACTTTTCCATCAGATTTTCCGCTGCCTTCCGCTGTTCGAGATTCTTTGTGTACCGGGCGGTCATGTAAAGCTCATTCAGAATTTTGGATTGATAGTCACCTTCAACCTGAAACAGCAGCCGTTTTTCCATTTCGTTTAATTCCATGTGAATCTCCTTTCTCCTGAAAATGGGTATGAAAAAGGGCGCCCACCTGTAAAAGTGAAACGCCCACGGCAATCAGCGATCCGGCAATACCGGACCGCTGGCACTATTAAATTTTGTCGTTAATGAAACAACCTCCTTTTTTCGATGATTTTCTCGTCACATTTCAACTTGGAAAAGGAATTGAATAAATGACGGCAAACGCTCAAACCCCTTGAAAATAAAGGCTTTTTCCGTTTGTCGTTATTATACCGTAACGGCACAGCCATGTCTCTTTACTGATTAACATGGGTTACACGGCACTGGCAATCGGGAAAAGGGTTGGCCATTCAGCGGAAAAAATTACTTACCGGTATGCACATCTGTTCCCGTCCGTACAGCAGGATATGGCAGATCAGTTGGATGCAGAAAATATGAATGAAGAATCAAATGATAGGGAAGGGGGACTTGTGTATGTCAGCTAAATGTCTGGATAAACAGGGGAGATGGAGAAATAAAACGGTAGCGTTTCGGGTATCACCGGAAGAAGATGAACTTCTGGAAACGGCAGTCAGATTATCCGGTCTGACCAAACAGGATTATATTATCCGAAGATTGCAGGAAAAAGAGGTTGTAGTGACAGGGAATCCGAGAGTGTATAAAGCGTTGAAGAATGAACTTGCAAAGGTTCTGAATGAGCTGAAACGTTTGAAAAAGGGTGATGATGTGCCGGAGGATTTACTGGAAGTGATCCGGCTGATCACAATCACGATGGATGGCATGAAGGAAGAATAGAAAAAGCCTTTAAGTGTCGGCAAACACCTAAAGGCAGGGATTTGGTAGAATACTCACCAAAAACTTTCTATGGGTATTCTATCAAAATCTCCGCTTCCTTTCAACGGGAAAATAAGGAGGAACGATGGAAACGAACAAAGTAGAGATAAAGAAAACAGAAATAAAAAGAATGGAGCCGGATCTGAAACTGATTAACATGGAAACGGTGGAAGTAGAGCAGATTGAATGGCTGTTTTACCCGTTTATCCCTTTTGGAAAAGTAACGATTATTCAGGGAGATCCCGGTGAAGGCAAGACCACTATGGTGCTTCAGATCATTGCAAAATTGACCAGAGGAGAAAAGATTCTGCCGGAGCAGGAACAGGCAACCGAGGAAAAGAGCGGAGCAGAAATAGCGGCTGATTCTGATGTGAAATTATCGGAAAGTTCTATTGAGCCTGTGAATGTCATTTATCAGACTGCAGAGGATGGACTGGGCGATACGATTAAGCCGAGGCTTCTGGCGGCTGGTGCTGACTGTTCCAGAGTGCTGGTCATTGATGACCAGGAGCAGCCACTTGCTATGCTGGATATCCGGCTGGAGGAAGCTATTATGCAGACAAAAGCCCGTCTGGTGGTTTTAGACCCGATACAAGGCTTTCTTGGTGCAGAGGTGGATATGCACCGGGCAAATGAAATACGTCCGTTGATGAAACGTGTAGCGGTACTTGCAGAGGAATATCGCTGTGCAATCATTCTGATCGGGCATATGAATAAAAACAGCAACGGAAAGTCTTCCTATCGTGGCTTAGGTTCTATAGATTTTCAGGCGGCAGCCAGAAGTGTGCTGATTGTTGGGAGAATTAAGGATGAACCGGAAATCCGTGTGGTATGCCACGTGAAAAGTTCCCTTGCACCAGAAGGGAAGTCCATAGCATTCCGTCTGGATAAGGAGACGGGTTTTGAATGGATTGGGGAATATGACATCAGCGCAGATGACCTGCTCAGTGGTGACAGCAGAGGGCAAAAAAGCCGGAAAGCGAAAGAGTTCTTGCTGGAGATATTGGCTAACGGTGGTATGGCTCAGAAAAAGATTGAAGAAGAAGCTGAAAGGCGTGGGATTAAGAAGAAAACACTGCGAAATGCAAAACTGGAACTGGAGATTGATTCTGTTAAACGTGGAAATCAATGGTTCTGGATGTTGCCAGAATAAAAGGAAGATGGCAAGATGACCATTTCTTAAGAACAGGGCATCTTGCCACCTTGAAAGGAGACTATATGGAAATTAAGAATGTACAGATACCGTTTAACTTGTTTCGACAGCTTGTTTCCTATCATTTGATGGAAGATCAAAGCTGTTCGGAGGAAATCTGCAAAGGGCTTATGGAAAAGGTGGATCGTATGGCGAAACGGCAAGTATATACACAGTCGAAAACTGCCTCTACAGAGGAAGAACGGGAAAAATCTCGGCAGGAATATCTGGATAGACGAGGCATATCGGACAGTTTCCGATGGTAACAGTTCTTGTTGACTACCCTATGACAGGAGCGTGTCACGCACCTGTAGATAGCAAACAAGAAACAGACTGTAAGGTGCAGACGGAATGTTCTTGCACTAACGATAGGTGAATGGCTGCGAAGGGAGCCCTGTTTCAGGGCATCCTTGCGATAAAGATGAATGAAGGGAGAACGTGAAAATGAGAGAAGGAAGACTTGGTTACAACAGCAGCAACGGAAGATATGGCATTTTGTCATCGGATTTATGGATCGATACCGGATTGCACTGTGGGGAATGTCTGCAGATTTTGATGGATGGCAAATGGGTAGAGACCCGGATAGAAATGGATGCTGCCCGGAACTGGTATCTGGTGGGGACACCTTACCGTGGTGATCTGGAATATATCCAGGCAAGGATATAACCGGGCACAGCCACACCGACCGAAGGGAGGAAAAGGTCTTCGCTCCGCTTCGGTCGGTGCAGAGCAGACGTTCCCCGGACGTCTTGCACCCCGGCAGGGCGCAAGGGTACTTTTGATGGACGGTACGGCTGTCGAAAGTGCTTTTGCGTTACTTTTGACAAAAGTAACAAAACCGCCGTTTCCGGCGCATATTTCTTTTTGCCGTATCCGGCATTTTTATAAGCGAGGGAGGTGAGAATAGTGGAAATGAAAAGGACGATCAGCGGTATGATTGGAAAAGGTTCTATCGCCCACAATGAGAGAAAATTTATTGCAGAAAACGTAGATGCTACCCGGACAATCCGAAACGTGGTATTGCAGTCAGAAAATGTGAAGGACGTTTACCATGAATTATTTGATGAAGCAATTGAACGGTACAACGCAAAACAAAAACGGAAAGACCGGAAGATTGAAGATTATTATGAACACATCCGAACTGGGAAACAGGAGAAAGTTTTCCACGAAGCAATCTTCCAGATTGGGAATAAGGATGATACCGGATGTTCAAGTCGGGAAGGGCAGATTGCCAGACTGGCATTGCTTGATTTTGCAAAAGACTTTCAAAAGAGAAACCCACAGTTCCGGGTATTCGGTATATATCTGCATATGGATGAGGCGACACCACATCTTCATATTGATTTTGTGCCGTATGTAACTGGAAGTAAACGTGGGCCGGATACAAGAGTATCCATGAAACAAGCATTGGCATCCAGAGGATTTGTCGGAAAGGGCAGGGAAAATACAGAATATAATCAGTGGATGGAATCGGAAAAACAAGAGCTGGCGAAGATCGCAGAAAGATATGGGATGATCTGGGAGCAAAAAGGTACACACCGGGAGCATCTGGATGTCTTAAATTTCAAAAAGGAACAGCGTGAGCAGGAAGTGGCAGCTCTGGAAGAGCAGAAAGCACAGCTGCAGAAGGAAACGGCTGCTTGCCATGAACTGGCAGATAATCTCCATGAGGAATTGTTGCAGACCGGGAATGAACTGCAGAAAAAGAAGGCAGAGCGTGCCCAGGTAGCAAAGGAAGCAGAACAGGCAAAAGCAACTGCCGATAAATATGAGAAAAGTCTGAAAAAAGCAAAAGCGATTGCAAAAGATATTCAGAAATATGCCGGTGAATTCTCGAAACCAGTTGATGAGGTACTTCCAGAAGCGGGGATGTTGGAAAGTGCCAAGAATTACCGGGATAAAAAAGCATATCCGGTAATCAGTGAACTGAAAGAGCTGTTATATGGCTTGTATCTGAAATATATTCAAGTAAAAGAGCAGTTAGATCAGGTCGTTTATAAGTATGATAGACTGAAAAATTCTAATCATGTCTTAGCAGAGCAGAAACAGGAATTGATAAGTCAAAATGCTGTTCTTCGGGCAGAAAAGGAAGATTTTCGGAGATTAAAAAGGGCAGTCGGAGAAGAACATTCCAGATATCTCATTCAGAACGAAAAAAGCAGAGAGATGGCTGAGAAAAACGGAAGAAAAGTAAATAAGCGGTCGCATGATCGGGACGCAAGATAAGGAGGATTAACGCTATGGAAAAACATATTTACGATGATAAGAATGGTCTGGGCTATACACTGTATGGGGATTATTATCTGCCAGATCTGGAGTTGATGGAGGATGAAGAAACATGTTATGGGAAATATGGAATGCTGCGGAAAACTTATCTGATGGAGCATAGAAAACCGTACTATCAGATGTTGATGCTACAAGGGAAACTTAATAAACATCTAAACAGGGTAGATCGGGAGGCACATGAGCGGATGGATATTCTGGTGGCACAGATGGCAGAAAAAAAGGGAGTTACGGAACGGTTAAAGGCAGAACAGCCGATGCTATGGGTAAGAAAGATGAATGGAATAAGGACTGCAGCAGAGAAAATGGTGCTTACAGAGATTGTATATGGGGGAAGAAGTGAGAGAGGTGTATAATATAAATGACACATGGGAAAGATTTATTTCCCTCTGTCATTAAAAAAACAAACTTATTAAACTTATTTGGGGATATTTTGGAAACCTATACGTCTAATCTATGTAAATAAAATTGCCGGCCGGCTAAAGAAGGTGGTGTTAAAGTGACCAAAGAGGAATTAGGAACGTTGGTTCTCAATTCAGAGAGACAATTGTATTCTACTGCCAAAACAATTTTATCTAACGATCAAGATTGTGCGGATGCTATTCAGGAAACGATCGTTAAGGCATTTTCAAAAATTGGAACTTTGAGAAATGACAAATATGCCAAGACATGGTTGATTCGTATATTGATCAATGAGTGTTATACTCTTTTGAGAAAGTCGAGTAAACTTGTTTCTTTGGAAGGGATGAGTGAAATGACAGAAATTGAGGCAGATCAGAAAACTGACTATAGCGACTTGTACAGAGCCGTAAATTCTTTGAAAGAAGAATTACGAATGCCAGTTATTCTGTACTACATTGAGGATTTCAACATAAAAGAGATTGCGCAGATTCTTGAGATAACCGAGGGAGCAGTTCAAAAAAGGCTTGCCAGAGCACGGGGAAAACTTAAACACAATTTACAGGAAAGTGAGGCATTGACAGTATGAGGTTAGAAGATATGAAAAAAGATATTCCTGAAACTCCGGAGTTCATCCATACGATGATTCAAAATGAAGTAAAAAAACAGCTTCAGGACACGAAGGTGGTTAATATTCAGGCAAGAAGAGTGAAAAAATGGACAGGTGCCAGAGTGGCTGCAGCAATAGCCGTATGTGTATTGTCTACATCGACTATAGCCTATGCAGGTACCAAATTATATCATATGTTTTTAGAAAAACAAGGAGCCTACAGTATCGTAACTGGAATTAAGGCGGATGGCAGCACTGGGAAAATTAATCTTCCTGAAAAAATTCATGATATAGATATCTCAGCAGGATATATTCCAGAAGGTATGGAATGGATTGATGAATTACATTTGGAATATCCTGAGCATGATCGAACCGGAGGATTCAGCTTTGCATCTGTGCTTTTAGACGAGGATGATTTGAGTAAAGTAATGCAGGATAAGAATGTTGTCGACTGTGAGGAAAGAACTTTTGGCAATTATGAAGGTGTATACCTTAAATATAATGACCTCGCAGAGGATGGATCTTTTAATCAAAGGATTTATCTTCTTTGCCCAGATGTGTATCGTGTGCTTACTGTTTATATCGGTGATGATATCACGAAAGAGGATGCCATTAAAGTGGTTGAAAACCTTGTAATCACTGAAAATGATACAATGATTGAAACAGCTGGTTTGTATACGTGGAGCGAAATGGTATCCCCTGAAGAATCATCAGGAGAAGCAGTGATGACTTCCATTGCAGATAATAAATTGCCAATGCATCAGGTTGGTGAAACATTTAATATGCTAGCATATGGTGAAGACAGCGATGGCAACTATATTGAAGATAATAATATTTCAGTTTGTGTTGATGCGGTTCACGTGGAAGATGATCTGCAGATGCTTGGTCAGAATGATGTGCCGGAAGAATGGGTGACTGCAGTCGGAGCGGATGGAAAAATAGTAAACAATACGCTGTCTTATATTAAGTCTGGTGATGGTGTTAATACCGTGGATGAGATTGTAAAAACAGAAAGCATGAAACAAAAGCTAGTCTATGTGACAGTCACTTATACCAATAAGACAGATAAAGAAATAGATCATTTGCTTTATCTTGGTACTTTAATGTTAATGAACCATGAAGATGGAAAATATCATATTTGTAATCATGTAGAACTCTCTGGTGAAGACTACGATCGTGTCATCTGGGATGGCGTTGCACATACAGCGGAAATGACATACTATAGTGTATCTGAGGATTATGGAAATGGAGGAAATTATATTTCTTCCTTAATGCCAGGCGAGAGTAAACAGGTGAATATGGCATGGATTGTGAATGAGAATGAACTGGATCATATGTATCTTAATCTTAACGGTGAAGGTGGAGCACTTCAGTTTTCAGATTCTACGTTAAAATCAGGAGTGGTAGATATTTGTCAGTAGCGAAAAGGCATTGCAGAGAAGAGGCTGTCCATAGCGGGCAGCTTCTTTTGGGTAGAAAAAGCTGTAAAAAATCACGTTGAATTTTACAGCTTTTTGTGTATAATAGAAGTAGCAGAAATAATATTAAATCAAGGAAGGAGCTGAAAGAATATGGCAAGTATTTTACCAGTATCTGATTTGAGAAATTATAACGAAGTCCTGAAGAACTGTCACAAAGGCGAGCCTGTATATCTTACCAAGAATGGTAGAGGACGTTTTGTGGTTATGGATTTTGAAGATTATGAACGTGATCGTGCGGAAAAGAAGCTTTTGATGAAGCTGCAGGAAGCTGAAGAGGCAGTGAAAGATGGCGAAGGATGGCTGGATTTGGATGAACTGAAGGCACTTGTGGGGGAATAAGATGTTAAAATTGCGGATCAATCCGATTGTTGCAAAAGATCTGAAGGCTATTCGGGATTACATTGCTGAAGACAACGAGGAATATGCTGCAAAAACCATAAAAGAAATTTACGGTAAATTTGAGAATCTTCAGATGTTTCCGGGAATGGGATCAGATCTTTCCAAACGAGTCAGCTTTCGGACAGACTATAAATATGCGATATGGGAAGATTATGTGATTATCTACAAGGTAGGGAATGAGTATGTAGAGATTTATCGTGTGATCAACCGATATCAGGATATCACTAGAATCTTTGACTGATAACAGAAATTTGATAACAAATTGATAACACCGTTCAGTACAGTCTATGGACTTAGGACAGTGGAACACATATAAAACCAAATAGAACCATAATGCCGATACAAAAATGTATAGTGACAAGGATTTATTTGCGAGTTTGAATAAAGAAAATGGAGCTCGGAAATCCAGCGTTTATGCGGGGCTCCGAGCTCTTACTATGTGGTTTGAGTACATTTTTATTGTGTGATATGATTAATGTCTTTAATGTGAGTAATTCTATAAGAGATTTCACCATAAGTATTTCTTACAAAAAGATGTGGATAAGCAGTTTGTTTTTAGTTATAATAAGGAAAGCTTATAGATAATTAGAATATGGGAGAATTGCTTATGAATTATGATGTTATTAATGAGGTTTGTGAGATGAAAAACCTTACGAAGGCTGCGAAAGCGCTTAATTATTCTCAGTCAGCAGTAAGCCAGACAATTCAAAATTATGAGAAATCCCTTGGAATAACACTGTTTGAGCGGTCGAAAACAGGAGTAGAACCGCTCCCTTTTGTTAAGCCTATCATTGAATCTATACGAATCATCGCTGAAGAAGAAAAAAGGATCAAAGAGTATGCAGAATCAATTCGAGATTTGCAGCAGGGAATGGTACGTCTGGGCTGCCTGGCACGTATTGCAACAAAGTGGTTTCCGGATATTTTTAAAGAATTTGGCGAGTGCTATCCGAATATTCGTTATGAGATGATGGCTGGATCTTTCTATGATCTTAGGAAAAACCTCAAAGATGAAACGATAGATTTTGCTATGGTATCAGAGTGTGCGGCTAAGGGCTTTGCATTTACACCAATCATAAAAGATGAGATGGTTGTTCTTTTGCCGAAAGGACATACTCTGGCAGAAAAAGAAACTATAAATATACAGGATTTGAAAGAGGAGAACATTATCATTACTTCAGAAGGCCTGGATTTTGAAATAGGCGCTATACTTAGGGAGATTGGAGTCAGGGAGAGTCATACCAGATATAGATTCAATGACGATATTGTAATTATGAAATTTGTTGAACTCGGATTTGGAGTCTGTGTATTGCCACGACTTTTTTTGGATATCACAGGAAAGCAATTTGATATTGAAATACGATCTTTTTCCAAAAAAAAATACAGAACACTGGGAGTTGCATATCCAAATAAAGAATACGTGAATCCTGCGGCAGCTAAATTTGTTGATTATTTGCTGAAATGGTTCAAACAAAAGAAAAATTCGATAGAAAATGTTATTTTGTAGAGGAAGAGAACATGGGAAAGATTATTATAACCGATGATAATGGAGAAGATCGGGAATATCTTCATCAAAGGGTACAAAAATACAATCAAAAATATTTTGAAAAGGCAGAATTTCAGGATATAAGCGTCTGCCTTAAAAGTGAGAGCGGGGAGATTCAGGCAGGCTTGGCGGGTACGGTTCGAGGCAACTGGTTTCTTGTATGGGAACTTTGGGTAAAAGAAGAACTGCGAAGAAAAAAGCTTGGAAGTGAAATTCTCAAAAAAGCAGAAGAAGAAGCAAGAAAACGAGGATGCCAATATGTCCTTTTGGATACATTTGAATTTCAGGCACCTGAGTTTTATAAAAAAAAAAGGATACCGTGAAGTTTTTGTATATATGGAACATGAGATAACAGGAACTCACTATTATCTGTCCAAAAAATTATTGAAAGGATAATCAGAGGATTGGGGGAAGCAGGCAGCTCAAAGAATATAAGGGAGTTTTGTTATTATAAGTAAGTTCCCTCTCTATGATTACTTTGTCGTAATTTAATTCAAAAAGATCTTGAAACAGCGCAGGTGCCATTTCGATGCTCCAATTATCTTGTTCAATACTTCTATATTCACCCTGCGGAAGATAAAATATATTTTCGTGTATTATAGTTTTTCCGGATGGATGGCTTATATCTGCAAAATAAAACAGTCTTTTTTCATTGCCGTTGCAGATCATAATGAGTCCGTAAGATTGGAACAGAGTCAGGCCATAGGTAGAAATGTCATGCAATATTTTTTTGAGGGCTTTCTCTACACTGACTTTATCTGGAATCTCGTTACATGGTAATAGCCATACCGGCTGTGGATGAGTAAGATTATTTGGGAAAGGGTATTCCGCTTTCTCTTTTAAATAATTAATATAACGCATCTTATCCTCCAGGATTTGAATCCGTTCCTGAGTTAATTCTTTTCCGAACTGTAAAAGTTTCTGGTAATCAATGGAAGAGTAATTATGATCAATATAATTACTAAACTGATTAAGACAAATATCCAAATCTATAAAAATCCCAATCAAATTCAACTGATTCAATTGATAAAGACTGTAGTATCGGTATCCGGTATCCTGTTCGATCCAGTATGGTTTGAGGATGCCTTTCTTCTCGTAATACCGAAGTGCTTTTGTGCTTATACCGGCAGCCTGTGCAAATTCTCCAATTGAAAATAAAGTTGATCTGTCCATCTGATATGAAAACCTCTTATTTTTATTACTGAAATCATTATAACCCACAATATGTGTTAACAGATAATCGACATTATGGGAGATGTCATAAGCAGAACTTATGGATATATGTGTTGACTTTGCCCCTAGGGAGAGCTGTATGCTTAAAAAGGCAGCAGAAATCTCTGTTGTCACTCCAGATAAATATTAAGTGAACACGGACAGAACCTTGACAAATTCCCGATATGTTTGTCAGGGTTTTGTTCTTTTTTATGATGAAAGTAAATATGAAAAGGAAGGCGGAATACTATTGACTCGTCCCCTGGGTCAAACTTTATACTTGAATCAGGTTCTCTTTCTGTTTGAGATCGGGGTAAAAACAGGAAAGAAAATTACAATTGAATAAAGTATAATCTAGGAGGTAGAGAAAATGTTATTGGCATTGCAAATTTTATTTGGTGTATTAGTTGCCGGGACAGGAATTGGACTCGTAGTTGATATTGCCAAAAACCGTATGGATGAACTGAAAGGTGCAACCGGTAAACAGTGGGGAGCTGCTTTTGCAGTAGGTATTATTGCAAACTTTCTCGATACACTGGGATGTGGTTCTTATGCACCATCTACGTTTATGTATAAGATTTTTAAACAGATAGATGATATCGATATTCCTGGTACATTGAACGTAGGAGATACATTCCCGGTTATTTTTGAGGCATTTATATTTACGGCTTCTGTAGAATGTGATCCTGTATTTCTGTGGATTATGTATGCTTGCGCAGCGGTCGGGTCCTTTGGTTTTGCAACAGTTGTAACGAAGTGGCCACGAAACAAAATCAGATACGCACTGGGAAGTGCGATGGTACTTCTTGCAATTATTATGATTTGTAGTAATCTGGGAGTAGGGCCTTTCGGAATTGTAGGTACCGCAACCGGTCTGACAGGATGGAAACTAATTGTTGCTGCTGTACTTAATATTCTGTGGGGTGCTCTGATGGATATCGGATTTGGTCTATATGCACCTTGTATGGCAACCTGTCTTTTACTTGGTGTAAATGCTACGGCTTGTTTCCCTGTATTTATGGGATCCTGCGCATGCCTGATGCCTGCATCTTCTATTGAGTTTATTAAGACGCACAGATATGATGTTCCTCATACTTTGGGTAATATGATTGGTGGATGTATTGGTGTATTTATCGCATGGAAATTAGTTACAGAACTGCCGATGTTCTGGCTGATTAACCTTGTTTGCGTGGTTCTTCTGTGGACATCATACACACTGATCAGTGCGGCAAACAGAGACAGAAAAGCAGGAATAGAATAATTAATAATGATTATATCGTACATATATGGCAGCTCATGAAAGCTGCCATATATATTTTGAAAACGTAGAAAAAGCTGTTAAATGAAAATGGAGAAGGCAAAATGTTCGTCAATGAATATGTAATGGATCGAAAACGTTATGATAAGTGGGCAACTCCTAAATTCTGGAAGCTGCCGCTATTTTATGTATATTGTTTTATTTTTGTAGTAGGGGTGTTTGGGTGGTTCTATTTTGACAGGGCAGATGTTTCTGCAAAATGGAAAACAATAGGAGCATTTCTTACATTTGTTGCTGTATATCGAGGAGTTTTTTTTCACTGGATGCGTGCCGATAAGACATTTCGGCTGATGAGAGCCAGGAACTTTGGTGGAAAAGACTGGTTGTGTAAAGTAGTGGTGGGAGGCAAAAATATTTCTCTATATATCAACGGAAAAATCAACAATAAAGTAGAATGGGAAGACATTCAGAAATATGAAGAAGCAAAGTCGTATTACAAGCTCACCACAGGTGAGAATAATGAAGGAGTTTTGCTAGATAAACAATGTTTTACACAGGGGGATGCTGAAGTGTTTAAACAGTGGATGATAGAACAGCATCCGGAAATAGAATATGGATGGATACACCCCATGTATGATAAGTAAACAAAACAATACAGCGAATATTAAATTAAAATGATGCAGGCGAGTGAGATTTCAACTCCTACATTTGATGCGGTATACAACGATGGTTGGCTTATACTTGAATGTGATCTGTCAGAGAAATGCAAAAATCCCCAAAATCAAATGAAACAAGAGTTAAAGAAAATAGGTATAAGTATAATATAAAGAGCACTTGATAATTGTTATTGAAAAATGTGTTGAGATAGATTGATGTAAAACATAATTTGGGTTTCAATTTAATAGTATGATTTGAGATGAGAAAAAACTAGAGAGGTGTGCATTGTCAAATGAATCTTTGCGTTCTCACTTTTATATGTTATACTTAACCCATGGTAACATTCTGGCAACAGTTCATCAGAAAGCCAATGGAAATTATGTAATAGAAATAAAAATTAGGCATATTGCAAGAAAAACTTTAATTAATTCCGTTAAGTTTTGGCACGACGGAGCCGAGTTTGAATAAAAAAATAGAGCTCGGAAATCCAGCATTATGAGGGGTTAAGAGTGCCAAAATGGCGTGGACGATATTTTGTACCTATATCGCTCAAATTCAGCTTTTACTGCGTAACGGGAATAATTAGCGGTTATCTGCATAAAATTTTAATGGGAAGTTCTATTGACTTTCCTCTTTGCACTTACTAGAATGTAGGTACAAAGAAAGTCTACCACTGACCGATATGTGGTATATAAATGGTCGGGTTGAAAGTTTACCGCTGACCGATATGCGGTATATAAATGGTTGGGTTGAAAGTATAGTCCTTCGCCGCAAGGCGAGGGACTTTTCTGTAATGAGGACAGGCAAATGAAGAAAACAGGCTTTTATATTATCAAGGATAAATTTTTTGAAGATATGCCAGACCCGTATCTCAAAGGTAATAAGGCTGAAAATAGACCGCATTATTACTGTTTTGAAGATACAAGTACCGGGATATACTGGATGATACCATTGTCTAGCCGCATTGGCAAATACAGACGGATTATGGAGAAAAAAGAAAAAGCCGGGAAACCTTGCGACATTCTCCATATCGTCAAACTGGACGACAGCCGGGAGGGCGCATTTTTGATATAAGATATGTTTCCGATAACAGAAGAATACATAGAACGGGAATATACAATCGCTGGAAATCATCTGATGCTGACAAGTGAGCATACTGCCAGAGAGATTGAGCAAAAAGCGAGAAAAGTTGTGGGGATGTTGAAGCGTGGTATTAAATTCACGCCAACGCAGCCGGACGTTATGGTGATATTGGAGAAGTTGAGGAAGCACAGATAGCTTTCCCTATTGGTGTAATAATTACATGGCGCTAGCGCCATGTAGATAGAGAAGTAACAGAAAATTGAGAGGGCATTGGAATTGTAGAAATTCGGGGCATGGCGATTGCTATGCCCTTTATTTCTTGTAGAAAAACCGCTGATAGTATGGTAAAATCAAGGCGCAGAGATAAAAACACAACGTAAGGGATAATATCTCTTATAGAGCCGGTAGGTAGTCCGACCGCACCACTTTGGTGTAAGTAGCCCTCCCTCCTTAGGGTCGTCCATTCTTTGTTCAGTACAATTATTTAAGGAGGAATTGTCATGGACAAAGTATCGGGCAGATTGACAGTATTTTTTGAGGAACCATTCTGGATAGGTGTGTTTGAACGCATATCGGAGGGAAAGTTATCTGTATGCAAGGTTACGTTTGGAGCGGAGCCGAAAGATTATGAGATATATGAGTTTGTTCTGAGAAACTACTATCGACTGAAATTTAGTCCGGCTGTGGTAACTGATGTAAAGGAAGCTGGTCGCAATCCGAAACGGGTACAGAGAGAAGTGCGAAAACAGGTACAGAACATCGGGATAGGCACGAAGTCGCAACAGGCTTTGAAATTACAGCAGGAGCAGTTGAAAGCTGGACGTAAAACTATGAGCCGGGAAAAACGGGAAGTAGAGAAACAGCGGAAGTTTGAGCTGAAACAGCAGAAAAGGAAAGAGAAGCATACTGAAAAGAAAAAACATAGATATTTGATAAAACAATTAAAAAACATTAGCAAACTAAAAGTGATTAAAGGTAATAAGAATCTTATGAGAATTTCTTCTTCGGAGAATAAGTATAATAAGATTTTGTTAAAGAAGATAGTAACAGACATTTTGGAGAGAGAACAAAATCTTACTGATGATGAAAATATCATCGATATAGAAGATAGTGAATGAAAAAGATTTATCATGAATAGTTTAACGAAAATTTCTAATTACATGGCGCTAGAGCCATGTAATTAGGGCAGATAAGAAAAAAATAGCGGCTTTGGATGCTGGCTCTATTTTGACTCTAAAATTTGGACAAGCACAAATACGAGAGCATTTTTTGAAGAATATGGATAATAAATCCTTTAAAAAACAGAGAAAAACAGCCAGTTCAAGTTATCTGCCGAGGAGTTTGAATAGTTGGAGCAGAGTCGCAAATCTTTATTTTTCAAGGGTTTTGCGGCTCTTTCTCTTTTTGATTGCATTATGATTGCATTTTTCTATTTAACCTCTCTGTGGTAGGTAGCTGTATGCTGATTGCTTGTTATTTTCTACCATATGATTTTACGCATTGAAGTGGTATAATCTTGTTAATGCATGATTTCGCGAAAAATACAAATTGTGTGATGAATAGACAGTTTTAAAATATCATGGGGAGGAAGAAGGGAATGGCTTTGAAAAGAATAGGGAATTCGATTTCAAATATAGCAGGAGAAATTGGAAAAACTGTGGCAAATACATCTCATAAAGTTGCTAATAATATTTCTAAAATAGATAAAGACAAAATTAATGAGACAAGAGTAAATGTGACGGATAATACTCAAAAACTGGTAGAAAAAGCATCTTCAAAAGTGAAAGAAGGAGCGAATAAATCAACAGAAATTGTAAATAAGGTCATGGATGTAAATGGAGACGGTCAAGTTGACATCGAAGATGTGATTATAATGGGATTAAAAGTACCAGGTATTTGTATCAAGCGAGACGAGTTTTTACGCAGTGAGTTTATGAAGGGTTATCCACAAGAGGTAATTAATGACGCAATAGAATTTAACCCAGCACATGCAGGTATCACCACAAAGGAAATTGAAAAATATGCCGATGAAGTAATCAAATATGAAAGAAATTGTGTTTCTGGTATTTCGGTTGCTTTGTCGATGCCCGGTGGTTTTGCAATGGCAGCAACCATTCCGGCTGATATTGTTCAGTATTATGGATATATGTTGAGAGCAACACAAAAGTTGCTGTATTTATATGGTTTTCCAGAAATTGATGTTACGGAAAAAGGAAAGAAATTTGATGCAGAGACGTTGAATATCCTTACTCTTTGCTTGGGAGTAATGTATGGTGTGGCAGGTGCAAATAATGCATTGAAAGCAGTTGCGAAAGCGCTTGGTTCTGGTGTTCAGAAACAGTTAATGAAAAAAGCACTGACGAAAGGAACAATTTATCCGATAGTTAAGAGTACAGCAAAATGGTTTGGTGTTAAAATGACAAAAGAAGTTTTTACAGGTTTCTTTAAGCATGCAATACCAGTAGTTGGAGGCGTTATCGGAGGCGGATTGACTTATATGTCATTTAAACCATGTTGTGATAAATTGAAAGTATCTTTACAGGATACTCTTTTGAGTAATCCAGATCATGAGGTAACAGCAGAGGAGAATGCTTTTGATGTTGAAGCAGAAGAAATCGTAGAATGCAGTGAGGACATTGAAGAATGTGAAAAGTTTACTTCCAGTCTGACAGCAGATTTTTAAGATAGTTGATTAATGGTTAACGCGGATCGGCTTAGGCGTTAGGTTGACCTGATTAGGTTCAATCAGCCTGAGCTGAAATGCTTTCAGGGTTTCTTTTTCAAGTGTTTCCAGTGCTGCGTTATACGGCGTTTTCCGCCAAGGATCTCCCTTGGGGGTGAAGTAATATGGTTCACGATTGTGTTCACATCCCGTTGGGTAAGGAATTCAAAACTGGTTCCGTTGGGAAAGACCATCCGCAGCATGGTATGTGCCTGTTCCAGCCCGCCTTTCTGGTCGCTCCGCATTTGGATCACAATAATAAATGCTGGAACGCTGAATTCCATTTACACCGGTTTCCAGCGCATCCGGATCACCGAATTCCGAACCCCGGTCGGTCAGGATATATTCAAACATGGAAATGAATTCATAAGTTCCTATATGTTTTTCCAGACAGTCAAATACAAGGCGTACCCCGCCTTCTGTACACCGGGGCATAAAGGAATGCAAGAAAAAGCTTTTCTTTAGTAAAAAATATGGTCAGCAGGGTTTTCTTTGACTCTCTGGAAGAATGGACGGTGTCCATTTCAACATAGGAGGAAAGCTTCAGGCTGCAAAAGTCGCTGTAAAGTCTGTTGGTAAAAACAGTCCTTGATCCAGATAGGAATACTTGGTACGGACAGACATATCTAACTCTGGATGGTTGGTCAGGATATGGTAAGGTGACTGCCCCTGTTCAATCAATGGGGAAATGCTCTTATCCTTTTTTGTGTAGCTCCTGTTTCGTCATGTTAATACCGGTTCTGGAATCCCGAAGCTTTTTACGATATTCCCTGTCTGCGAACCGGGCATTATAAAAGGTGCCTTTGTGATACCAGTCAGACAGGCGGTATGTCTTGACCTCTTTAGAGATGGTGGTCGAATCTTTGCAGAAAAATCTGGCGATATCTTTAAAGGATGTGCCTTTGTCCAATTCATTTTCGAGATAAATACGGTTTTCAAGGGTAAGATGTTTCTGGTTGCCGGGAATATATTTACTCATAGAGTTCCTCCTTCTACTGCTGTCAGAAGGAGAGATAACCATACCACTTTTCTATGAAAGAGTAAATATCAAATGTGTGGGAGTAAATTCCACCGCATGCCCAGCTGAATCCGGTGGCTTTTTATGAACTTTACCGCTATCATAACAGAAATTTTTACGCAGAACCAGGATTTTCTACCTTTCAAGGATATATCGTTCTGGCTGCGGACGGTTCAGGAATCAATATCCCCACTACCAGGGAAACTCTGGAAGAATTCGGAACTTCTAGTAGAAAAGGGACGAAACCGCAGGCTTCCATTGGTTTGGGATGTCTGTATGATGTTATGAGCCGCATGATTCTGGAAAGTGACCGCTGTAAATGTAAGTTTGATGAAATGCGCCTTGCGGAAGAACAGATAGATCGTGTTCGTGAAACAATAGGCGATTCGCAGCCATTTCTGGTTGTGATGGACAGGGGATATCCATCTACGACGGCGTTTATTCGAATGATGGATAAAGGAGTTTCATTTCTTGTACGTTTGAAATCCAGCGATTATAAAAAAGAGCAGGCCGCCTTGACCGGATCAGATGAATGGATTGAGATCCTTCTGGACAAGAGCCGTATCAAGCATTATAAAGGAACCTATACTGATTACAAGTCTTCCATGTAATGTATATTTGAAACGATTTCTATTCTGATTAAAAATAAGAGGTTATATAACGGAGGTGGAAAATGAAAGCATTGACAAGAGCGGATTATGAATTATTAACGGAAGCGCAGAGGGTCATTCAATCCAATTATGACGAGGCGGAGCAAAACCATACGGTGGGAGCGGCGGTGAGATGCAAAAGCGGGAACGTATATGCTGGAGTAAATGTATATTCATTGCATGGTGCCTGCGCCGAGCAGGTTGCCATAGGAACCGCGATCACGCAGGGAGAGCGAGAATTTGAGGCGATTGTTGCCGTCCGGGGAAAAGACGGCGGGGAGATCGTTCCGCCCTGCGGCAACTGCCGCCAGATGTTGAATGACTATATGCCGGAGTGCAGCGTGATCCTTCGGATCGATGGAGAGGAAAAGAAAGTGAAAGCAAGAGAGCTGTTGCCGTTTGCGTATGGGGTGGAATAACAAAAATTGGATTTATTTGACAATTGCGATTAATGGATTTATGATAGCGTAATACTCATAATGATAGGAAATATGGGAAAAGTCTAAGGAGGACATCGATTATGAAAAAAGTATTTCTTATCATGGGTTTTATTTTGGCGGTAATTCTTATTATAGGGCGGCGGTATTTGCTGTTTTTGCCTACAGGAATCTGCATTGGTACGATGAAAATGTCAAAAACCGGAAGGTTGTAAATGCAGAAAAAAACAGTCTGCCCTTCCAAATGGGAATATCATCAATTATGGCGAGGTGGAGAATGAGAGGCCTGCTTTGCTGCTGAGTCATGGTCAGATGGGAGTGTGGGAGGACTATACAGAATGTGATTGGAGAAAAGACTGTGGTCTGCGGGCACTCCAATGGCGCGCTGACAGCAGCTTATATTGCCGCGTACGGCGGGGAAAATATTGCGGGTGCGACTTAGGAGGAACAGGCAAACAGAAGCGCAGAATAGGAGAATATGATGTTGAATTGTGTGATTGTAGGGATTGGCGGATTTATAGGTACGGTGTGCAGATACTTAATTGGGCTTCTGCCATTTGAGATGGAAAGTGGATTCCCGGTAAAAACACTGGCGATCAATGTCATCGGGGCATTTTTGATCAGCCTGATCGCTGCGATAGCTGCGGAAAATAAATCGTTTCCTCCGCAGGTGGCGCTGATGCTCCGGGTGGGCATTTGCGGCGGATTTACTACCTTTTCCACATTTGCATATGAATCCGCAGACCTTATGAAAAACGGGCAGACGGTGGCGGCCTTTGCCTACATATGCATCAGCGTTGTCCTTGGCGTGGCGGCAGTCTTTGCGGCGCAGATGTTGGTAAGATAAATGATTGTATTTTTATGGAGGTCATCAGGCGGATGCTGGAAAAGGCTTTTAAAACGTAGGGCTGTGAACCGGGAACAACGGGAAGCAGAGAAACAGTTTGAACTGAAACAGCAGAAAAGGAAAGAGAAGCATAGGGGAAGGTAATACCTGCCCCTGACTTTTCCGTAATGAGGACGGGCGAATGAAGAAAATGGCGGCTCTGGCTGGTTCTCAAATGGCTCTAATTATTTTCTATACAATTATTCTCAGAATAATAGCGGAATGCTTTCACGATATATTCACTGCTTCCCACACCGTATTGTGTGTCTATTACTTTGCTTAGATAATCATTGGAATAGGTGTCAATTATCATCTTGCAATAGTTTTCTGTACTGCCGATTAACAGATTCGGAGCCGAGGCCAGAGTGCCGGTTATGATTTAAGTTTAAGAAATTTGTCCTCTGTCCGCATTTCTTCCGGTATCTGTGCATACCAGTTCTCCATAATTTCGGAGAAATGTTCTAAATTATGCTTCATGGCTTCCGTATATTTTTCTACGCTTCCAAACTGTTTAATGGCAAGTTTCGCTACCTCGGATTCATCATCTTTGATTTTCTGAATGAACATATCAAAATTTTCAACACTTCCCCAGTGTTTGATAACCGTCTCTGTTTGATTGGACTTAAAATCCTCTAAAGCATGAATATAATCGGATAGATCAAATTCTTTAAAACTCACACATTGTTCTCCTTTCTCTAAACGGCTAAGAAGCTGTATGAGCCTGTCTGTCCGATTACGCTTTAGGAGAAGCAGTTCTTTTTGCTTTTTGAAAGCGGCAATTCTGTCGAAGTCGGGCTTTTCAATAATTTCCCGAATATCTTTTAGTTTAAATCCTAATTCCCTGAAAAACAGAATTTGTTGCAGCTTCTGCAACGCTTCCTCATCGTATAAGCGATAGCCAGACTGTGTTAGTCCACTTGGTTTTAACAGTCCGATTTCATCATAGTATTGAAGTGTGCGTATGCTGATACCCGTTAATTCTGCGACTTGGCTAATGGTTCTCATCCTTATCAGCTCCTTTGATTTGTAGAGAAGCACGATAGAAATTGCCGGCGTATATCTATTCTGCTTCCATAAGAATAGAATACAGTATCACGTTACGTTGGAGTCAATAGTTTTTTGGATATATTTTTACCGCAATACTGCAAAATGCTGGGAGGTAATGGATGATGGATTTTTTTCGGGAAATATATACATCGTAGAAAAATCGGCAATTCAGTTATACAAAAGCAAATTAATATTTTAGAAACAAAAGTCAAACATTACAAAAACAATCCGATGCTATAGTACAGCCATGAACAACAAAATTAAGAAAAGGAGATTTTAGAGATGGCAAAATCAAAATTAGTGAAAGCAAATGAAAAAATTGCAGCAGAGGTAGTAGGCGGTTACAAGAAAATCGAAAAAGGTGTAGTTGGGAGCTATAAGAAAATCGAAAATGGGGCAGTCGGAGGATTTAACAAAATCGCAGATAAGTTTGTCGATCAGTTTCTGACGAAAGAGGGAGAATCGGTAGAAGAAGCGAAAGCCAGATTGTCAGAAGAACAGTCAGCGAAAGAGAAAAGGTAGGTACTGCGTAATGAAAAAAAGCACATTTGTAGCAATGATTTTAGGAACAATCGGAGGAATTTTATTTGCGCTTGGCATGTGTATGGCGCTGATCGTAGAGTGGGATGCGTTCAAGCCGGGCGTGATCATGGGAGCAATCGGTGCGCTTGTATTGCTGCTCATGGTAATCGTGTGGAGAAAGATGGAGCATAAGGCGCCGATTCAGGTGTCGGGCAAAACCATCGGGGCGTCTCTGATCGGAATCGTTGGCTCTTTACTGTTAGGTGTAGGTATGTGCCTTACGATGGTATGGAGCAATATGGTGATAGGAATTCTCATTGGGATTGTGGGAATCGTTGTGCTACTCTGCCTGATTCCTTTTGTCAAAGGATTAAAATAATACATGCGAAGAATATTAAAATTTATACATTCGAGATATTCACTTGCGGCTTTTTGTATTATACTTGAATTTGGACAGGTGATGAAAAATACGAAAGCGGATTGCTAAATGGCGAATGCCTGTGTTGAGGCTGCTGTGGCGCTGTTTCTTTCCGGGTATTACCTGGCGAAAGACATATTGGCGATATGCGCGGCGGCGGGAAAAGTTATCAGCAGATGCGGGAGGGATTGGGAATGATAAAAATACTTGTGGTGGAAGATGATGAAGAACTGAATCAGGTCGTATGTACGTATCTGAATGACAGCGGCTTTCAGACCAAGGGGTGCTTGAATGCAGGAAACGCTTATGATGAGATGTATAATAACCGTTACGATTTGATTATTTCTGATATTATGATGCCGGGAATTGACGGATTTGAATTTGCAGGCTCGGTCAGACGGGTGAATCCTACAATCCCGATTCTTTTTATGTCTGCGAAGGATGATCTGCCGTCTAAGCAGAAGGGATTTCAGATCGGGATCGACGACTATATGGTAAAACCGATCGAGCTTGGGGAATTACTTCTTAGAGTCCGGGCGATCCTTCGCCGGGCAAATATTGAGATGGAGCGGAAGATCACAGTGGGGAATCTTCTGTTGGATGCCGACGGGATGAGCGCCGAGATCGACGGAGAAGAGGTGAATCTTACGACCAGAGAATTTAACATCATTTATAAAATGCTGTCCTACCCGAAGAAGACATTTTCAAGGGCGCAGCTGATGGATGAATTCTGGGGCGTGGACACCGATACCAGCCTGCGGGCGGTGGATGTTTATGTGACAAAGCTCAGGGACAAGCTGTCAGCGTGCAATGGATTTAAGATCGTAACGGTAAGAGGACTGGGATATAAGGTGGTTTTAATATGAAGAAATCAGAGCAGAAAGAACCGAAGCTGAGACAGGAAAGTTTGTTTCCGCCGTCACTTTTCGGGATATATCTGGGAGTCCTGTTATTGATGGCAGGCATTCATACCGGGCTCATTGTTTTGGAAAATAGAGCCGGATGGAACGAAATCGTTCAGACGATCGTCCCGATGATTTACTGGGGACTTGTAGCGGTCGGGCTTACCCTGTTTACAAGAAAGAAAATGAAGGACACCTACGATGAACCGCTGCATCATCTGGCAAAGGCGACGGAACAGGTGGCAAACGGCGATTTTTCCGTTTATATTCCTACGACCCACACACAGGATAAGTGGGATTATCTGGATGTGATGATCGTTGATTTTAACAAGATGGTGGAGGAACTGGGAAGCATTGAGACGCTGAAGACCGATTTTGTGTCCAATGTTTCCCATGAGATGAAAACGCCGATCGCGATTATAAAGAACTATGCGGAACTGCTGAAAATGCCCGGTATTACGGAGGAACAGAGAGTTGAGTACGCAGAAAATATAGAAAAGGCATCCATGCGCTTATCCAGCCTGATCAGTAATATCCTAAAATTGAATAAGCTGGAAAACCAGAGGATTATCCCGGAGACGGAAGAGTATGATGTATGCCGTCAGCTGTGCGAATGTATTCTGCAGTTCGAGGAAGCGTGGGATGAGAAGGAACTGGAGTTGAAAACGGAGATGGAAGATACAGCGATGGTGAAGGCGGATGCAAGTCTTCTGGAGCTGGTATGGAACAATCTTCTGTCCAATGCCATCAAATTTACAGAACGGGGCGGCATGGTTACAGTAAGACAGACGTCGGATGAAAATGTGGTAACGGTGTCGGTTACGGATACGGGATGCGGCATGAATCCGAATAGTGTGAAACATATTTTTGACAAATTTTATCAGGGGGACACCTCTCACTCTAAGGAAGGCAACGGTCTGGGACTTGCCTTGGTGAAACGGGTATTGGAACTGTCAGATGGAGACATCCGGGTCTTTAGTAAGGAAGGGGAAGGAAGCACCTTTGTGGTAACCCTGCCTGTTGTGGGAGCGCCTGAAGAGGAAGATGGAGGTGAGGCATCATGATGGATCAGACCGGGAACAGAAAGAGAGAGTTTGTAGGGTATGAATACAAAGAAGTCTGTGCGGATAAGAATCAGATTTCATTTCTGATTGACGGGTACGAGAATTTCGGATGGGAGGTAGACGGGAATGTCTGCGAGAAAGCGGATGCGGGGAGAAATCCGCAGTTTCAGAATAAAAGGATCCTGCATCTGAAGCGGAACCGGAAAATTGTAAATAAGATGGAACTGACCCGCCTGCAGAGGAACTTTGAAGCGTGTGTGAACGAGATTGAAGCGTTGGAGAAAGCAAAAACCTCTAAGGCAACGATGCGTGCGCTGACGGTCGGGATTGTGGGAACCGCATTCATGGCGGGAGCCACCTTTGCAGTGACAGCGGATCCGCCTCATATCATCCTGTGTATCATACTTGCCATACCAGCCTTCATCGGATGGATCCTGCCCTATTTTATTTACAGGAAAACAGCTGCAGAGGAGACGGAAAAAATGAATCGTCTGATCGAAGAGAAATATGACGAAATCTATGCAATCTGCGAAAAAGGAAACCGATTATTATAGTGATAAAAGAAAGCTGTCTGACATTGGATATTTGCCGGACGGCTTTTTTCTTTGCCCGTGAATTAATATTACGGAAACAAAATGCAAACACTCCTGTAGCAGACCGGCTCTGGGAAGAATCTCATGGAGGCTGTGCATCCTGTGGCAGATGTGAAAGGGCAGCAGGGTAATTCGTTTAGGAAATGTTTAGGTTTTTAGATATTATTTGTTTAACGGTGAATTGTATTATGGAAGCATAAACGTATTTATCAACAGGAGATATTGCACTTATAGCAGGCTGCGGTATAATAGGAGCAGGGCTTGCACTATGATACTGGCGGCTTTGTATGATATGGGCGTACCGAAAATCGAAACGCATGGAAAGGTACCTGTGATCAGTGAGGAAGAATCTGTTGTGGATTACGGGAGGTTTTTATGGAAAAGGGAACGGTGAAAAAAAGAATATTTCTGTCAAATGCATTCATGGTTGTCGTGACGTTGCTTATTTTTTTGATGATCAATCTGTTTGTGATTAAATTTTATGCGGAATCCATTGAGGCAGAATTTCGGACGTCTGTGGAGGGCGTTACGGATGAGGAGAGGCTAGACGACCTGCTGGAGGACTGGATTGTTCACAGAAACGAGTTTATATTGCTCTTTGGAGCGGACGGAATCCTTTGCATTATCGTTCTTCTGATTGTCAGCCAGCTTTTTACAAAAAACCTGACTGACCATATCATGGAACCGCTGGACACTTTGGCGGAAGGGGCAAAACGGATCAAGAAAAATGACCTGTCACAGGATATTGCGTATACGGGTGATCTGGAATTTGAAAATGTGTGCGCCGCTTTTAATGATATGCAGGCATCCATTTTAGCGGAACAGGAAAAGAACCGAAGATATGAAAAAGCGAGGACGGATATGATAGCAGGAATTTCTCATGACCTGCGGACTCCGCTTGCCGCAATGAAAGGAACCATTAAGGGTCTGATAGATGGAGTTGCGTCTACACCGGAACAGCAGAAGAAATTTCTGCAGGCAGCATACAGGCGTACCGGAGATATGGATATGCTCTTAAACCAGCTTCTTTACCTGTCCAGAATGGAGACAGGAAATATGGGGATTTCCATGCAGAACATAGATATTGGCGCTTTTCTGGGAAATTATGTGAAGGGAAAGCGGGAAGTGATAAATTCTTTGCAGGAAGAAATTATCGCAGATACGAAAGGAATCACGGCAAAAGTATCGATTGATTCGGAACAGTTTCAGCGGATTTTGGATAATCTTGTGGAAAACAGCAGGAAATATGGGGAAACAACGCCGCTCAAAATGAAAATCATACTGGAGAAAACACCAAAAGGATTAAGCGTTTGTTTTCGGGATAATGGCGTCGGTGTGCCGGAAGAAAAATTGCCTCACATTTTTGAAGAATTTTACCGGGGAGATGAATCCAGAAACAAAAAAGAAGGAAACGGACTGGGGTTATATATTGTAAAATATTTGATGGAGGCAATGGGCGGCAGCGTCCGGGCGGAAAATGCGGATGGACTTGCTGTATACCTGGAATTAAGGGAAGTGTAACTTCCCGCTACGGTGCAATTTGCGAAGCAAATCGCAGCGGTTCTTACTTGCAGGAGAGGAGTAACTGAGCATGGCGGATAAGAAAAGAATCCTGATCGTGGAGGATGATATGGACATCAGCATGGTGGAGGAGGCATACCTTCAGTCATCGGGATTTGAAACAAGAATTGTAACAGAAGGAACAGCGGTAGCGGCAGCGCTTCAGGAGGAGCATTTTGATCTGGTGTTGCTTGATTTGATGCTTCCGGGAAAAAGTGGGTATGAAGTATGCCGTGAGATCAGGGATACCATAGACATTCCGATTCTTATGGTTACGGCAAGGACGGAGTCCGTAGATAAGATCAGGGGACTTGGGCTTGGCGCAGATGATTACATTGCAAAACCTTTTGACCCGGCGGAGCTGGTGGCGAGGGCTCATGCAAACCTGAGGCAGTATGAGCGCCTGCGAGGCAAATCCACAAAGGAAACAAGTGAAGAACCGGAGGAGATAAAAATCCGGGATCTTCGTATCTTAGTCAATAGTTGGAAGGTCTATAAAGGAAATAAGGAAATCAAATTTCCAAACCGAGAGTTTGAGATTTTGAAGTTTTTTGCCATGAATCCCAATATCGTGTTTTCCAAAGAACAGATTTTTGAGAAAATATGGGGATATGATTATGTAGGAGACAGTGCGACTGTCATGGTGCATATTAACCGTATCAGGGAAAAGATTGAAGACGACAGTAAAAATCCGCAGATCCTGGAGACAGTATGGGGCGCGGGCTACCGATTGAATAAGTAAAAATATAACAGAGTTTAGGAATTATTTAGAAAAACCCCTCTTGTTTGTTTAATGCTGGTTGTTAAGATAACCGCAGAAAACAAACAGGAGGGATTTTTTGATGTTGAAAGAAGGAATAAACGGATTTTGTATGGCACTAGCGGACAGTGTGCCGGGAGTGTCCGGAGGTACAGTAGCATTTATCATGGGATTTTATGACCGGTTTATCGGTTCCATCCATGATCTGGCATTTGGAAAAATGAGAGAGAAAAAGTCGGCACTTAGATATCTGGCAAAATTAGGTATGGGATGGGTAATCGGAATGGCAATGGCGGTAGTTGTGCTGTCAGCATTATTTGAGAGCCATATTTACGCTGTCAGTTCTTTGTTTATCGGATTTATTGCCGGGGCGATTCCGCTGATTATAAAAGAAGAAAACCCTAAAGGATACCTTGATGCCATGCGGCAGAAAAGAGGAAACCCTAAAGGATACCTTGATGCCATGCGGCAGAAAAGAGGAAACCCTAAAGGATACCTTGATGCTATGCGGCAGAAAAGAGGAAAAGAAAGTTTCCGGGAAGTCAGAAAAGGGATTCTTTTTTGCCTGATTGGAATCGTACTTGTAGTGGGAATTACATGGGCAAATGGAAGAATCGGCGGAGCGTCTATGGATTTGGGACAATTTTCTGGGGGAATGGCAGTGAAATTGTTTTTCATTGGAATGATTGCAATTTCCGCAATGTTCCTGCCGGGAATATCCGGATCGACACTGCTCCTGATTTTTGGAGCATATATTCCGGTGATTACAGCAGTGAAAGGATTTCTTTCCTTAGATTTTTCTTATCTCCCGTGTCTGATGTTTTTTGGATGCGGCGTGCTGGCAGGAGCAATGACCGTGGTAAAAGCGATTAAGGTTTGCCTTGAGAAATTCCGTCCGCAGGCAATCTGCATGATCCTGGGTATGATGATTGGTTCTTTTTATGCGATTATACAGGGACCAACCACATTGGAGATACCGAAAGCGGCAATGAATTTGGGGAGCTTTCAGATATTGCCATGTGTGATTGGTGTGGCGCTCGTGGTAGGGATGCAGATTGTAAAAGAAATCCCGCAAGGGGATACCACTATGGCCGTCCGGCCAGGGAAAGAGGAAATCCCGCAAGGGGATACCACTATGGCCGTCCGGCCAAAACAAGAGGAAAGCAATTTGGTGATATGTCAAGAGGAAAATGAAAAAGATTTTTTTGGAAAAGGGTAACCTTAATAGACCTACGGTCTAAAAGAAACG
>NZ_JAOQJU010000022.1:0-51204 GCF_025567385.1 Dorea acetigenes | reverse complement strand
TATACGTCTGCTCTTCGGTCTGCTGGACAAGGGCCAACTCTACTCTCCGGAAAAGAGTAGGTAATCCACACCATATATCGAACTTACGTTCCTTTTAGACCGTAGGTCTATTAAAGTTACCCTTTTCCAAAAAAATCTTTTTCATTTTCCTCTTGACATATCACCAAATTGCTTTACATAATCAACTCGCGTTTTATTGTAAAGGTATGCAGTAAAAAAGGAAAGATAATTACGGGTTTTTTGACATAATTTTAGCACCGGATTCGCTGTCGCACAGAATATATTTTCGCAGGATACTGAAGGGGGCGGGACCGATATCCAGTATGGCTTTATGGAATTCCTTTTGGTCGAAGGCATCACCTTTCTGTGAAATTGCATCTCGCTTTAAGTCCAGAAATTCGGCATATCCGATATAGTATTTCAGATAGTTTGCCGGGTCTGCGATGATTAAATCATAAATGTTCTCAATGGTTTCTGTATCACGGATACCGTATTCATGGAAGAAGGAGACGGTGTCCAAAAGTGTCCATCCGTCATAGTGGATCCCCATGTCTGCCAGTGCATACAATCCCAGGATTACAGAAGAATTGCGCTGCATCAAAGTGGCAGTATTCTTATCCAGAGAAGTGTAATAATAGCTCATCATCTCGCTGTAAGTCGCCCATCCTTCTGTGTAGCCGCCAAAATTTAAGAGGCTGCGCAAAGGAGCAGGGTTCGTACTGGCAAAGTAGGTAGTCTGATAGAGGTGCCCGGGATAGCCTTCGTGTGCCAGTGTGGTATAGAAATCGAGATCATCGGGAATATGCCCCTGGTTGATGTAGATGACGTTTTCTTTGGTGTTGTCGATGGCAGGAACCATATAAAATGCAGGACTTAAGTATTCTTCCATTTCTTTCTGTACGTATTTTATCCGGGTAGCCACTTCCGGAGGCGCAGGAAAGGAATTGTCAAGTTTTCCTTTTAGTTCCAGCAGAATCGCAGAAGGATTGGAATCTGCCAGGGTAAAGGAAGGACTCTGCTGTGCCGAGGCGGAGATGCTTCCCTCTGTATAATTGTCAGAAATCAGAATTTCCTGCATGACAGCCAGGTCTTCTGCCATCTGGGCACGGGTCAGTTCCTGAAGTTCGGTGATGCTTCTGGAAGAACCGGTTTCCCTTTTTACCAGGTACTCATAATATCCGGAACCATCGGGAAGATAGCACAGCCCATTGGGAGTCTTTCCTGTCGTGCGCAGAGAAGTAAGGGCGTCTTTTAGTCTGGTGTAGGCGGGAAATACTGCTGTTTCTATCAATTCTTCATTTTTTGCGATGTAACGGTCTTTTTCTTCACGGGAAATGCCTTCGGTTTCTTCAATCCGGTTTTCGAAGGTAGAATAGAGGTAGTTGCTGTCTCCCGTTAATATAAAGGAATTGCATTCTTTTATAATAGTATCTGCAGTATAGGATGCCATAAATAATCCGGCGTCAGATTTTGCCTGTTCAAAAGTAATCAGAGAATCTATGTAATCCGGTATATTTTCCAATAGGGAAAGGTAAGTATCGACATCTTCAGGCCGGTAGAACTGATATTCAGAAAGAAGGACCGGAAGCTGGGACTGTGTGCCTGTCATGGGGCTTAACGGTTCATCGTATAGCGTATAGGGAACTCCTGCCAGAGAGATTTCCAGATAATTTTCCAGGATGTCAAAGGTAAGCTTATTTTCGTCGGAAAGTAGGCCGTATCGGAATTTTTTCAGTGCGGCAAGGCAATTTTCAACAGAAGCGCTGGCAGAGGAACCATCGGTGGAGTAACTTCCCAGTGTTTCAGGAACATCGTGGATCCCGTATGCTTCCGGATCTTTCAATGTGTAATGCACGGTAATTGCATTTGCCGATACTTCCTGACGGAATAGCTCATTGGTGAAGTTATCGAAGCTTGTGTTGACCTGCCGGGAAGAGCCGGAACAGGCAGCGAAGAAGGCAAGAGCAAGAAATAGAAGAATGAGAAGAACGGCGGATATTTTTTTTCGCATAAATTTCCTCGAAGTGTTTTGTCTATATTTATGCGTGGAAAACGAGGGGTATGACAGAAGAAAACGAGGGTTCTTTCTTGACAAGCAGAGTGGATATGTGATACCATTTTTTAAAATCAATCAATAAAGCAAAAGCAATGACGGAGAGAGTAAGCTTGTTGAAGTTTTACAGAGAGATCCTGAACCGGAGCCGGGAGGTATAGATACTGATGCGGGCGGGGATGCTGAGAGGGATGAAGGGAGACTGGCTGAAGATGGCTTCTGAGCAGCGTGGAGGAACAGTTTGCTACTTCATGATGGGACCGCCCATTACAGCGGAAGGTACTTTCCGGTACCTGTTGAGGCTTTGCCCGTGAGGGCGGAGTGAAGTAGAAGTGGTAACACGAGATGGCTCGTCTTCTTTGGTTCTTTGGAATCGGAGAGGATTTTTTTTGCTTTTAAAAGGAGAGGGAAAGATGGCTGAGAAACAAAAATATTACATTACGACAGCGATTGCTTATACATCAGGGAAACCGCACATTGGAAATACTTATGAGATTGTACTTGCGGATGCAATCGCGCGCTATAAAAGACAGCAGGGATATGACGTGTTTTTCCAGACGGGGACGGATGAACATGGCCAGAAGATTGAGCTGAAGGCAGAGGAAGCCGGCATTACGCCGAAAGAGTATGTGGACAATGTGGCGGGGCAGGTGAAGGAAATCTGGGATCTGATGAATACATCTTATGATAAGTTTATCCGCACTACCGATGAAGACCATGAAAGACAGGTTCAGAAGATTTTCAAGAAGCTGTATGAAAAAGGTGATATTTATAAAGGATACTATGAGGGTATGTACTGTACCCCGTGTGAATCCTTCTTTACAGAGTCACAGCTTGTGGATGGCAAATGTCCTGACTGTGGACGTGAGGTTCAGCCGGCGAAGGAAGAGGCGTACTTCTTCAAGATGAGCAAGTATGCAGATCGTCTGATTGAGCATATTCATGCACATCCGGAATTTATTCAGCCTGTATCCAGGAAGAATGAGATGATGAACAACTTCCTGCTTCCGGGACTGCAGGATCTGTGTGTATCCAGGACTTCTTTTAAATGGGGAATTCCGGTGGATTTTGATCCGAAACATGTAGTCTATGTGTGGCTGGACGCGCTGACGAATTATATTACCGGAATCGGATATGATGCAGAGGGGGACGGTACGGAGCAGTTTCAGAAGAACTGGCCTGCAGACCTGCATCTGATAGGGAAGGATATTATCCGTTTCCATACGATTTACTGGCCGATTTTCCTGATGGCGTTAGATCTTCCGCTGCCGAAGCAGGTATTCGGGCATCCGTGGCTTCTGCAGGGTGATGGTAAGATGAGCAAGTCCAAGGGAAATGTGCTTTATGCGGATGAGCTGGTAGATTTCTTCGGAGTGGATGCGGTGCGGTATTTTGTGCTGCATGAGATGCCATTTGATAATGACGGCGTTATTTCCTGGGAACTGCTTGTAGAGCGGATTAATTCGGATCTTGCCAATACACTGGGGAATCTGGTGAACCGTACGATTTCCATGACGAATAAATATTTTGGCGGCGTGGTAACGGATAAAGGCGCGGCAGAGGAAGTTGATGCAGATTTAAAGAGCGTGGCAGAGAATCTTCCGAAGGTGGTCGGCACTAAGATGGACGAACTTCGGGTGGCGGATGCTATTACCGAGATTTTCACCTTATTTAAACGCTGTAATAAATATATCGACGAAACGATGCCATGGGCTCTTGCGAAGGAAGAAGAGAAAAGAGACCGTCTGGAGACGGTACTTTATAACCTGATTGAGAGCATCAAAGTGGGCGCGGAGCTTTTGGAAGCTTTCATGCCGGAGACGTCTGCGAAAATCCTTGCCCAGCTTGGTGATGGCAAAGTGACGGATAAACCGGAGATTCTTTTTGCAAGACTGGATATGGAGGAGGTCCTGAAGAAGGTGGAAGAACTTCACCCGCAGGCAGCAGAGGAACTGGAAGTGGAGAAGGAAGAAGAAGTTGGTATTGATATAGAAGCGAAACCGGAAATTACTTTTGATGATTTTGGGAAAATGCAGTTCCAGGTGGGAGAGATTATTGCCTGTGAGGAAGTGAAGAAATCAAAAAAACTTCTGTGTTCCCAGGTGAAAATCGGAAGCCAGGTGAAGCAGATTGTATCCGGTATTAAGAAATATTACAGCGCTGAAGAGATGGTGGGTAAGAAGGTGATGGTTCTTGTGAACTTAAAGCCCGCGAAGCTTGCCGGGGTGCTGTCAGAAGGCATGTTGCTTTGTGCAGAGGATGCAGAAGGCAATCTTGCATTGATGACGCCGGAGAAAGAGATGCCTTCAGGGGCTGAAATCTGTTAAAAACGATCCGATTCTGATGAAAATAGTTCAGTTGGGCGGAGGGACGAGAACTTTCCGCCCTGTCTGTTTATAAACGCTTCATAAAAATTTAATCTATCATAACTATAATTTATAAATAAATTGTGGTATAATTCTTGTAATTTCACTTTTGCAGGGGTATTTTTTATGATTTTCGAGACACATGCGCATTATGATGACGAACAATTTGATATAGACCGGGAGGACTTGCTTTTGTCTATGGAGGCAGGCGGCGTAGGAACCATCGTGAATGTAAGCGCGTCTTATGAGTCTTGCGAAAAGGTTGTGAAGCTGGCAGAGAAGTATCCGTTCGTATATGCGGCGGTGGGAGTTCATCCTGATGAGGTGGGAGCCTTGAATGAAGAGACATTTGCCAGGATGAAGGAGTTGTTCTCTAATCCCAGAGTGGTTGCAGTGGGAGAGATTGGCCTGGATTATTACTGGGACAATGAATCCCATGATTTGCAGAAGGAATGGTTCGTCCGCCAGCTTAATCTTGCCAGAGAGCTGGATCTGCCTGTTTTAATTCACAGCAGAGATGCGGCAGCAGATACTATGGAGATTATGAAGCAGTACGGACAGGGACTGGACGGTGTAATTCATTGTTTTTCCTATTCCGGCGAGATGGCAGAGGAATACGTGAAGATGGGATATTATATCGGCATCGGCGGCGTGGTGACATTTAAGAATGCCAGGAAGATGAAGGAAGTGGTAGAGAAGGTTCCGTTGGAGTCTATTCTGTTGGAGACGGACAGCCCTTACCTTGCGCCGGAACCGAACCGGGGGAAGCGGAATTCCTCCCTGAATCTCGTCTATGTGGCACAAAAGATTGCGGAAATTAAAGGGATAACCTATGAAGAAGTGGTAGCGCAGACGGAGCAGAATGCAAGACGGATGTACCGGCTGTAGTATACGCGAGAGAGTGAAGGTGATTATATATGGCAGAACCTACGCTGGGAATTCCACAGAATACGATAGAGGTATTGAAGAAATACAATTTTTCTTTCCAGAAGAAGTATGGACAAAATTTTCTGATAGATACACATGTGCTGGATAAGATTATCCGGGCAGCGGGGATTACAGAGGATGACTGTGTGTTAGAGATTGGCCCCGGCATTGGAACTATGACGCAGTATTTGGCGCAGGCGGCCGGGAAGGTAATTGCGGTAGAGATTGATAAGGCTTTGATTCCGATTCTTTCGGATACTCTTTCTTCCTATTATAATGTAACAATTATTAATGATGATGTGCTGAAACTCGACATCAGAAAACTGGTAGAAGAGGAGAATGAAGGAAAGCCGATTAAGGTGGTTGCAAATCTTCCCTATTATATTACGACGCCGATTATTATGGGGCTGTATGAAAATCATGTCCCCATTGAAAGCATTACGGTTATGGTACAGAAGGAAGTGGCAGACCGTATGCAGGAGGAACCCGGAAGTAAGGACTACGGCGCACTGTCATTGGCAGTTCAGTATTATGCCGAACCTTACATTGTGGCAAATGTTCCTCCTAATTGTTTTATGCCAAGACCGAAGGTGGGGTCGGCGGTCATCCGGCTGACAAGCCATAAAAAGCCTCCGGTGGAAGTGGAGGATGAGAAGCTTTTATTCCGGCTGATTCGGGCATCTTTTAATCAGAGAAGGAAGACGCTGGCGAACGGCCTGAAGAACTCTCCGGAACTGGATGTTCCGAAAGAGGTCATCATGGAGTGTATAGAGGAATTGGGAAGAGGGGCGAGTATCCGGGGAGAAGCATTGTCGCTGGAAGAATTTGCGGCGCTTTGCAACAGTATCAGCCGGAAAATGCGTGAGTAACCGATGAGACTGAAAAGAAAGGAGAATGCTTATGGCATCAGTACAGAGAGCATTATTTGAGAACACGCCGGAGATTCAGAGACTGGCAGCGCTTTGCGAGAAAAATAATGCGATTGAAAAGGAATTATACACCAAATATGAGGTGAAGAGAGGACTTCGTGATTTAAATGGTAAAGGAGTCCTTGCAGGACTTACCAATATTTCGGACGTCTGTGCAAAGAAGATTGTGAACGGCGAGGAAGTTCCGTGTGCCGGTAATCTTTACTACAGAGGGTATAACATCAAGGATTTGGTGGAAGGATTCCTGAGAGAAGAACACTATGGTTTTGAAGAGATCGCTTATCTTTTATTATTCGGTGAACTTCCGTCAGCAAGTGAGCTGGCAGGTTTTCATGAGACGTTGGTGGAAAGACGTACCCTGCCGCCTAACTTCGTACGTGACGTCATTATGAAAGCCCCCAGCCGTGATATGATGAACAGTTTGTCGCGCTCTATCTTGAATCTGTATTCCTATGATTCAAAGGCGGACGACACCTCCATTCCGAATGTACTGCGCCAGTGTCTGAACCTGATCAGTCAGTTCCCGATGCTGATGGTGTACGGATATCATGCTTATAATTATAGACATGGGGATGATTTGTTTATCTATGCTCCTTTGCCGGAGCTTTCTACGGCAGAGAATATCCTTATGATGCTGAGAGAAGATCGGAAGTATACGAAGCTTGAGGCGAAGATCCTGGATATGGCGCTTGTACTCCATATGGATCACGGCGGCGGTAATAATTCTACTTTTACCACACATGTTGTTACTTCTTCGGGGACGGATACATATTCTACCATTGCAGCGGCGATGGCATCATTGAAAGGACCGAAGCATGGCGGCGCTAATATTAAGGTGACGCAGATGTTTGACGATATGAAAGAAAAGGTAAAGGACTGGGAAGATAAGGATGAGGTCAGGCAATATCTGTATGATTTGCTGGATAAAAAGGCGTTTGACCAGAAGGGCCTAATCTACGGAATGGGTCATGCGATTTATTCGGTGTCTGACCCAAGGGCAGACATTTTCAAGAAGTTTGTAAAACAGCTTGCCAAGGAAAAAGGCTGTGAAAAAGAGTATCAGCTTTATGAGACGGTAGAGCATCTGGCTCCGGAAGTTATCGGAGAGAAGCGTAAGATTTATAAAGGCGTAAATGCGAATGTAGATTTCTACAGCGGATTGGTATACAGTATGTTGAATCTGCCGAAAGAATTGTACACGCCGATTTTTGCCGCAGCGCGTATTGTAGGGTGGAGCGCACACCGGCTGGAGGAGCTTAAGAATGTAGATAAGATTATTCGTCCGGCATATAAACCTCTTGCCCCACATAGAGAATATGTGAAGATAGAAGACAGATAACGGCAGATACCTGTATGGGAGGAAAAGGAATGAAGAGTGAATTTTACTATCCATCCAGCGATGCCGTTACACAGATTCATGCAGTGGAGTGGATTCCTGAACGGGAAGTGAAGGCAATTCTGCAGATTTGCCATGGAATGGTTGAATATGTGGAAAGATATGACAGGTTTGCCTCGTTCCTGGCTGAAAAAGGATATTATGTAGTGGGTAACGATCACCTGGGCCATGGAAAGTCGGTTCAGAGCGAAGAAGAATATGGATTTTTTCATGAGAAAAATGGAAATCAATGCGTGATTGAAGATATCCGCCGACTGCAGGAGGAGACGATGCAGAAGTATCCTGGTGTTCCTTATTTTATGATGGGACACAGTATGGGCTCCTTTCTGCTGAGGCAGTATCTTACGCTGCATGGAGGCGAGCTTAGTGGAGCTATTATTATGGGAACCGGATATAAGAGCGCAGGAATATTGACGGCAGGACAGATGCTCTGTAAAGTAATTGCCGCTTTCCGGGGATGGAAATACCGGAGCAGCCTGGTAGACAGCCTAGGGATGGGCGGTTTTAATAAGAAGTTTGAGAGGGGAGAGAGCAAGAAAGAGTGGATAACATCTGATGCGGAGCTTCGGAAAGCCTACGAGAGTGATCCTCTGTGCAGCTTTACTTTTACAGTCAACGGCTATTATCATATGTTTGCCGGAATGAAGACCCTGACAGGAAAAAGAAGCATGGAAAAAATTCCAAAGACACTTCCGGTATTTTTCGTTGCCGGAGAAGAGGATCCGGTGGGAGATTTTGGAAAAGGAGTCCGGAAGGTGTACAAAAAATATGCAGATGCCGGGATGCAGGACGTGCAGATGAAACTGTATCCGGGTGACAGGCATGAAATCTTGAATGAAACCGACAGGGCACAGGTGATGTTTGACCTGTACCGCTGGTTGGAGAAGAGACGGAATAAGTCCGTACAGAAGAACCCCCGCGTTGGCTAGGCGCGGGGGTTCTTGTGTTTTATAGTTATCTAAAGGAATGAGAGTAAAGTGTGACACCGAAAGAATAATCATCGGTGTTTACTTTATGAGGGGGTGATAGTTGAATCTCTATCAACTATCTGACTTTAGTATAATAGATAAATGTGTCTAAAATATGTTAAATCTATAAAAGAAAAAGAAAATCTCTTAAGTAAAGATTAAGAAAAACAAAAACCGGACTTAAATGGAGAATATGTGGGGGAGAGTGAATTTATACAAGGCTGCTGTGCTGAAGATGACCAATAAGAATATCAAGAAATTCTCCGGTAGTGGGTTTTGTTTCCAGTGGATACATGGCGATGGTGGTTAATAAGGAACGATTCCCTCTTTCCCAGCAGACGTTGATGACCGTGCGCAAATCTCTTTCCACACTGCTGGGAGTGGTCTGAAAGGTATTGGCAATTGTAGGATACAAAAGCTTACTGATACCTAACAGATAGTCTTCATTTTCAAGGCATAAAGAAATAGCATAACAGAGATACTTATAGCCGCGATATGTGGCGCCAATTCCTAGAGAGCGTATCAGATGTTCAATTTCTCTCATAATCGATTTCCTTTCTTAACGTAGAATCCTGAACATATCATAAACCGAAAGAAATATAAATTAAAATATATCGACATTTTTCGACAGAAATCTATGGATTAAGACCAGGGGGTAAGAACAGAATTTTTAAAATGTAATATACTATATTAAGAATATTTTGGGGTGTAGATATGAGTATTCAGGAAAAGAACAGGGTTGTAATGCTGTGGGCGGGATACGGAGCCGGGGAGATTGATGTACAGTTTCGCAAGAAAGCGGAGGAATGCACCCGCCGGGGAGAACCGTTTGGCGTATATTGGCATTCTTATGCCTGCACACCGGATATGGCAAAGAAGGAAGCGCAGTATTGCGCAGAGACAATTGAAGAATATAAAATCTTCGGACCGGTTGTGTTTATATTTAGCGAAGACTCGTCGAGATATGTACAATCCAGAGGGATAGCGGTGACGGAAAAATTAAAAAAAGAGCTGGTATATGCATTTTGCAAAGCGATGAAAGAATACGGGTATGACGCTGAGGGGAGGGCGGATGCGAATTAAAATTTTCTTAATAAATTCCCCTGCTTCCTCTTAAAAAATCTCTGGTATTCTTGTATAGTATAAGGGAGGTGATGAAAATGTCCAAAATATTAGTATGTGATGACGATAAAGAGATAGTGGAGGCAATCGATATATATCTTACCCAGGAGGGCTATACGGTGCTTAAGGCATATGACGGGCAGGAGGCGCTTAAAGTTCTGAAGGACGAGAAGGTAGACCTGCTGGTGATAGATGTTATGATGCCGAGGCTGGATGGGATCAGAGCAACCCTTAAAATTCGTGAGGAGAACAATATGCCGATTATTATCCTATCTGCCAAATCAGAGGATGCAGATAAGATATTGGGGCTGAATGTAGGAGCGGATGATTACGTAACGAAACCATTTAACCCGTTGGAACTGGTGGCAAGAGTTAAGTCCCAACTGCGCAGATACACACAGCTTGGAAGCACAGTTAATGTAAGCGGCCAGGCGGTGTATGGGACGGGCGGCCTGCTGATTAATGATGATCTGAAAGAGGTTACGGTGGACGGTGAGAAGGTGAAGCTCACTCCGATCGAATACAATATTCTGTTGTTATTAGTAAAAAATCAAGGGAAAGTATTCTCCATTGAACAGATTTATGAAAGTATCTGGAATGAGGACGCCATTGGAGCAGATAATACAGTGGCGGTACATATTCGCCATATCCGGGAGAAGATTGAAATCAATCCAAAAGAGCCACGTTATTTGAAGGTGGTCTGGGGAGTGGGATATAAGGTGGAGAAGCTTTAGAAGGGAGCTGCTTATGAACAAATGGTACAAATCAGGATTGGCAAAAGGGATTCTGATTGTTGCCGCGTATGTCCTTTCAGCGACTCTGGTGATAAGCATTTTGTGGATGGCTTCCTATCCGGATGTGGCAGAAGATATGCTGTCCGGCAAAAAAACCGGAAATTACCTGGATACGGAAGGATTTTCAAAGAAAGTTTACAGTGAAAGCATGGAGATTCTTCATCTGCTTGGGATGAAGCGGCAGATAGAGACAGAGGGGCAACTGGACGGAGATAAAATTGTAGATGTGGAGGAATATTTTAATAATAACCGCATCACGAATGAAAATACGAACGGGCTTGCGTACCGTCTTGAAGACCTGAATAATTGGGGCGAGGCCATTAATGATGGCGGAGTAGAAAGCGGGTATACACAAGACGAGACAGAGAATCCGATTATTGTTTGTCAGAAAACAGATAATAGCTATGAGTACTACTATTATGATGAATTGAAGGCACTTCTGGAGAATGGTGAGCTATCCTTTGTTATGGAAGATTCGTCTTATACGTCAACGGAAGCGCTCAGGATTCTGGTGGAGGATTCGTCCTATAATGGGGAATCCCTGGGAGTTAAGATGGTTCAGGATAAGGAAGGCAGAGTGAAATACGTGAACTGCTGGACTTATGACGGATATTGGACAGAAGAGAAGTATAAACCGCTTGATGCGCAGAATCTTCTGGAAATTGTGAATACAAACGAAAAGTGGAATGGAAGGCTATCAGAAGCGTTTGATATGATTCATAGTTCCGCTTTGCGGATTTATAATGATGTGAACAGTTATCAGACGTTCGTAAATGAGTGGACGGAGGGAAATACGAATCTCACTTACCTGTTTGTTGACGAGGAGGAGAAAAAGGTATATACCAACGTCTCAGGATATACGTCTTATGATGATGTGGAGAAGAATCTGGAAAAAATCCGGGCGGACGGGAAATATGTAATTGTAAAGCCTAAGCTTGCAGATTTTGATTCCAATATGGAAGGTATTTCAGCTAAGGATTGGGTGGATGTAGTGAAAGATATGGCGTGGACAGATGACAATTTTGTTTTTGCCATGAAGGTTGACACAGCGTTCCCAATCCAGGATACGTATTATACACAGGCAGCCGGGTATGAAGAGTATGCGCCGACGGTGAGGCGGATGATGGTTCTGGGAGGCGTTTCCGGGCTGCTTCTGCTGGTAATCCTGGTATGGCTTACGGCGGCTGCCGGGCGCAGCCCCGGAGATGATGAATTGCATCTTCACTTTTTTGACCGCTGGAAGACAGAGATTGCGGCTGCGCTTGTGATTGGAGCCTGGTGTTTGTGTATGATGCTCTTAGCCACAATCTGGCCCACAACGGAGGTATACGTATCCGGCGATTGGGTGACGGACACAAGTGGCATGGTTTATTATTCTGCGGATAGGATTCAGGCTTATGATATAGCACAGGTGATAGTCGCAGGAGTCTGCGCGGCGCTGACCTGCCTTATCTTCCTGATCGGTTATCTGAGCCTGGTGCGGAGAATCAAGGCAAAGTCACTTTGGAAGGACAGCCTGCTTCGATGGCTGATTCATTCCTTCAGGAAGCTGTTCCGTAACATCCACTCTGTATGGAAAATTGTGCTTTTGTATGGTGGATTTATACTGCTTCATTGGTTTGCGCTTGGCGGGAATGGCATGTTCGTCTTCTTAATGTTTGCAGCGGAGATATTGGCTTTTGTCTATCTGATGCGCAGAGTGATTGGGAGAAAACGCATCCGGACGGGGATTATGCGGATTGCCGGCGGAGAAGTAGATTACCAGATCCCGCTCCAGGGGCTTTACGGAGAACAGCTCGAGATTGCAGAGAGGGTGAATACGATTGGAGAGGGCCTGGATGCGGCGGTAGAAGCCAGCATGAAGAATGAACGGCTTAAGACAGACCTGATTACCAATGTGGCTCATGATATTAAGACACCGCTTACCTCGATTATCAATTATATTTATCTGCTGAAAAAGGAGAACTTTACAGATCCTAAAATACAAGGCTACTTGGATGTCCTGGAAGCAAAGACACAGCGCCTTAAGACATTGACGGAGGATGTGGTAGAAGCGTCAAAGGTAAGCTCCGGCAATATTTCATTGGAATACACCAATATTAATCTGGTGGAAATGATTCAGCAGGTCAGTGGAGAGTTTGCGGAGAAATTCCAGAGCCGGAACCTGAAAGAAATCGTAAGCCTTCCTGAGGAAGAAGCGGTCATCCGGGTAGACGGACGCAGAATGTGGAGAGTTCTGGAAAATATTTACAACAATGCGGCAAAATATGCTATGGAAGGGACACGTATTTACGCAGATCTGAGAGTGACACAGACAGAAGTGAAATTTTCACTGAAAAATGTATCGGAACAGCCACTGAATATCGAGGCAGATGAACTGACAGAGCGGTTTGTCCGGGGGGATGTGTCCAGAAGTACAGAAGGCAGCGGCCTTGGGCTTTCCATTGCCAAGAGTCTGACAATGATGCAGGGCGGTAAGTTTGAACTGTATCTGGACGGCGACCTGTTCCGTGTAACGATTACATTTCCGAGAATGGTGAAATAAAAATCCATTTACTCTGCCGGAAACTTGCGGTATAATAGTCCCATGGAAAATTTAAAAAAATACTGCAGGACAATTTGAATATAGAATTTATATCTGCCACCCTTAGCAGCCCGCGCTCTAAGGGTGGCGTAAATAAAGTGAAAGTGCGTCCTTTGATGAAGAAGGGCACACTTTTCTTTCAGTTGGAAAGCTTTCAGAATAACCAGGCATTTCACAGGAATTTAGAACCGGAAGAAGCATACAGGGAGATAGCCGGACTGATGGAGGAGTTCAGGCAGATGCAGATGGAGACCCGGAAGAATCGTTATACCGTGCTGGTGAGTAAGAAGGGGAAGGTTACAATTAAGAAGAAAGCGCAGGACGGATGCATAAAAGATGTGGATATGTCTCATAACCGGAAGAAAAGATATTTGCTGGAAGAAGGGATGCAGATTCCCTTCCTTCAGGATCTGGGAGTTATGACGAAGAAAGGACAGATTGTACACTCACGGTTCGACAAATTCCGGCAAATCAACCGTTTTCTGGAATTTATCGAGGATATACTGCCGGAACTTCCTACAGACAGGGAGATTACGATCCTGGATTTTGGGTGCGGCAAATCTTACCTTACTTTTGCCATGTATTATTATTTACATGAGATAAATCAATACGACGTACGTATAGTAGGGCTGGATTTGAAATCGGATGTGATACGGCGCTGCAATGAGCTGAGTATAAAATATGGATATGAAAAACTGCGGTTTCTGGAAGGGAATATTGCGGATTATACCGGTGCAGATAGAGTGGATATGGTTGTGACGCTCCATGCCTGCGATACAGCGACAGATTTTGCGCTGGCAAAGGCAGTGGGCTGGGGCGCGAAAGTTATTTTGTCTGTGCCCTGCTGTCAGCATGAATTAAACGGGCAGATTCAGAGCGATGTGTTAGCGCCTTTGATGAAATATGGCCTGATTAAAGAAAGATTCGCAGCGCTGGCAACTGATGCTCTGCGGGCGGAATATCTGGAAAGAGAAGGATATAACGCACAGATCCTGGAGTTTATAGATATGGAACATACACCGAAGAATATCTTGATCCGGGCGGTGAAAACGGATGGAAAGAAAGAGAATGCATCTGTAATCTCGGCTTGCGAAGAGGCGCTGCATGTAGAACCGATGATCGGAAAGTTATTGAATCAGAAGGGATAGAATAGATGAAAAAACAATGGATAAACATTGGAGTACTTACAGGTGTTTTCATTGCAGCGGTAATCGTATTCAGTTATCTGACGAACCGCGGCAATGATAATATGACGGCGGATCTGGGGACTGCGACACTGCCGACAATCTCTTTTTCTTGCGACGGGTATGACGTCAATCCGCTGACAGGCTATAAGCAGGAGATGGATATTGCCACCATGCGGGATTCGGTTACGCCGGTTACGGCAAACCAGCTGGTTATGAATATTGACGCATATAACAGGGATATTCTGAGTGTTAGTTATCGGGTATGCTCTCTTGATGGGCAGCAGATGTTGTATGAAAATATAATGGAAGATGTAAAGGCTCAGATGACGCTCCCGATTGAAGAGGGAATCCTGACAGAGGAAAGAATGCTGGTGGTTGAACTGGAGGTTGAAAGTGAAGAAGTTTATTATTATACTAGGATAAAAGATCCTTCCGAATGCAATCTTACATCCTGTATGGATTATATTTATAATTTTCATGAAAATGCCCTTTCTAAAGCAGAGAATTCCGGAATATCCGATGCAATTGAGCCGTCCGGTGAGGGAGATAATACCACATTTCAGCATGTGACAATTCATTCGGATTATGATCATGTTACATGGGGAGATTTGGAACCGAAGATTTCCGGGGAAGAACGATGGTATGTTATGGAAACCAATGCCTCTTATACTTCCGTAAAACTGGAGTATGAGGTGCTGTGCAGTGGGGAGGAAAATCAGACAGACCGGTACCGGGTGAAGGAATTTTTCCGTGTCCGCATGGCGGCGGATCATATTTACCTGCTTAATTACGACCGCAAAATGGAACAGATTTTCAATGGAAGCCAGAAAGTATTGAGTGAAAAAGGACTTCTGCTGGGGATTGCGTCTTATGATGTCCCTTATATGGTAAATGATGATGGTACGATTGTTTCGTTTGTACAGGCGAATGAATTGTGGAATTATAATCAGGAGAAGGATGAACTGTCGCTATTATTCAGTTTTATGGATGCGGAGAATATGGATGTCAGAAATATGACGGATACGCATGAGATTAAGATTCTTGCGGTTGAGGGAAATGGAAATACAACCTTTGCCGTGTATGGATATATGAACCGGGGCGCCCATGAAGGAGAGGTGGGAGCAGCCGTTTATTATTACAACAGCAGTAAAAATTCTATTGAGGAGAAGGTGTTTGTACCCAGTACGAAATCAGCGGCAATAGCCGCAGATGAGCTGGAACGGCTTGTGTATTACAGTACGCAGAAGAACATGTTCTATATGTTGGTTGGCGGAACTCTGTATGAGATTGACCTGGAGAAGGATCGGAGGGAAGAATTGGCTTCCGGGCTGACAGAGGGGCAGTACGCTGTCTCGGATGACGGAAGCATGGTGGCGTACCAGACAGATGGGAATGAGGATGAAGCCACAGAAATAACGGTGAAGAATCTGGAAGACGGAGCAGAATACAACATATCCTGTGCAGAGAATGAATGCATAAAACCGCTGGATTTTATATACAGTGATTTTGTGGTGGGGACTGCCAGAAAGGATGATGCAGGTACGACCATTGCAGGAGAGCAGGTACTGCCGATGTATAAGATAGAAATCCGCAGTGCAGAGAATGAGATAATCAAAACCTATGAGTCTGACAACAGTTATGTACAGTCGGTCGAGGTGGAAGATGGAATGTTGACGCTCAGGCGTGTGAGTAAAAACGGAACAGTATATTCCGGCATGAACGCAGAATATATTACGAATAACGAGGACAAGGAAAAAAGCAACATTTCCCTGGAAAGCTACAGTACGGAGCTGAAAGAAACGCAGATGCGCCTGACCTTTGCAGACGGGATTCAAGATCAGATGCCGAAAGTGTTGAAGCCAAAGCAGGTATTATTTGAGCAGGCGGATGTGGAAGAATTTGACAGTTTTCAGCAGACGGAAGGATATTACGTATATGCTTACGGAGAACTGCAGGGTATCTATGAAACTGCAGGAGATGCCATTGCAGAAGCGGACAGGCAGAGCGGTGTGGCAGTTGACACGTCACTTCGTTATATCTATGAGAGGGGAAACAGGGATACTCAGTACAGCATGGAAGGAAAAGATGAGACGATTTCTGCGATGCTGCAGCAGCTGCAGTCCGGCAAACGGCCCGCTGAGGTGATAAGTGAGATTTCTGGTAATAAAGGAATGGATCTGACAGGCTGCACGACAGAAGAGCTTCTGTACCTCATCAGCAGAGGATGCCTGATAATAGGAATGACGGATAGCCAGAATTCTGTAATACTGACGGGATATACGGATGAGACGGTGAATTACATAGAGGCGGGAACGGGCGTGACCGGAACCGTGACCTATGAGCAGATGGATCAGATGCTTTCCGGAAGCGGAGGAATTCTGGAAGGGTATTTAGAATAGCAACAAGGGAACACGACAGCCGTCAGGAGCGTGTTCCCTTTTTAGATACCTTATTTTCAGGCAGAGGCTTTTGTAAAAATAACGCCTTTATAGCGAGCCAGTGCGAAATATACAATCATTCCCAATACACCACAGGAAAGAACTTCTCCGATACCGACTGTCAGCATCATAAAAGGAATCGGAAGAACGATGCCATATCCATAACGTAGGACGAATGGGACGATAATCGTGTTGGCGGCAATCGGCGGAACCGGTCCCAGGAATTTGCTGTGTCCGCGAAGAAGCCAGGTAAACACAGCGCCAAGGAGCGTTGCCAGGCTTCCGAAAATAATATCCGGCAGTATGGCGCCTCCGAGAATGTTGCCGATCAGGCATCCGATGAACAGGCCCGGAATGGCTGCAGGTGTAAATAATGGTAAAATGGTAAGGGCTTCGGAAATACGGATCTGTATTTCTCCGAACGAAAATGGTGCGAATACGTAGGTAAGAACTACGTAGATGGCAGCAATCATCGCTGCCTGGGTCAGAAATGTTACTTTGTTTTCTTTCATATTCTTTTTCTCCTTTAGTTTTGTTTTTCGTGTGGAAGGTCTCGAACACACGAATTAATTTTAGCGTAATCACAAGGTTTTCGGGGAATCCCCGACCTTTCACGGAACTAAAATGGAACTAAAACCGTTAAAGAAGTTCCAGAAGGTCGGCGATTTCTCTTTGCTTATTCGGATATAAGTGCCCATATGTACCTAGGGTAACGGTTACACTGTCATGACCGAGCCGCTCCGCTATTGCCAGCGGGGAAACGCCCTTTTCAATCAATAGAGCAACGTGCGAATGCCGAAAATCGTGAATCCTGATCCGGGGAATCCCTGCTTGCTCTGCGTATTTTTTCATGGGGTAATACAGTGATTGTTTTGACATTCCAAAAAGCCGTGTTTCGCTGTTACAATCATATATCATAGCCATATAATTTTCAAGTTCTTTTGTCAGGAATGCAGGCAATGTGATGTCTCGAATCCCTTTCTCTGTTTTAGGCGGCGTAATAACATCCTGGCGTTCCATACGCTGTAGTGATTTGGTAATATGCATCACGCCTTCAGCAAGATTGATATCCTCTGCAGTAAGGGCAAACAGTTCTCCAATCCGAATCCCAGTAAAGTATAGTATTTGAAAAGCCATGTGGGTAGTAGGGTTTTCAATCAGTTTAATGAATGCGCTGTATTGGTCGTAAGTCCAGAAGGTCAGGGACTTTGAGCGGGCTTTTCCTATCTTCTCTACACCTTCAAAAGGATTAGCCATAATTCCACAGCGTTTCGCTCCGTATTTGTAAATAGTGCGGAATATGGTATCAATCTTATTGATATAGACGTCTGAAAGCTCTTTGGATAGCAGCTCGTTCTGCCAGAGCACAACAGATTTTTCCGTAATGGCTGCCAAGGCAGTATCTTTGAACGTGGGCAGGATGTGAGCCAGGGCGATATTGTACGTCCTGACAGTCGTTTTTCTTCTCCTGGGCGTGATTTCTTGTATGAAGTTTTCCGCTACACTTCCGAAGGTTGTAGCTCCGTCATACTGCAGAGAAGCAAGAAAATCTCGTTCCCATTCCTTCGCTTCACGCTGGAGCTTAAAGCCGCGCTTCTTCCGCTGACGTTTCACCCCGGTGTAATCCGTATAGTAACACTTTACAAACCATGTGCCTTTTGCTTCATCCTTGTAAACAGGCATTCTGTGTCATCCTCCTTTTTCCTATGCTGGCGGGCATGGGAAGTAGTTGGAGGTGTTGACACAATCGTAAAGATTGATTATAATATACTTACTAAGACAGCCGAGAAGATAGCTCAAACCTATCCGCCTTGGCGAAAAATTAAATGTAAACTATCAGAGATAGCCGCCTAATTCTTTACCAGAGAGCAGGGCGGCTATTTTCTGTCTCTGCCATTTCTGGCTAATGTAATAATAGCGCATATCATAATTACAAAAGTGAATAAATCGCTGTATGTAACCATGTATATCATCCCCTTCCTAAGACTCAAAGCGGATGATACGGCCGCCCTCCCGGCTGCCTTAGTAAATATATTATGTTTTCAATGTACGATATTTAGAAATACATGCACTGGGTGAAATAATATGTCATAATATGCACTGTATGCAATTGACAAAAAAATTGAAAATGACTATAATATACTTAACAAGGGAGCCGTTGACTAGAGCACACCTAGCCGTCGGCAGAGTAAAAACTTAAAACTTAAAAAAAGTAGCGCCTTACTTTACCAGAGCAGGGGCGCTATTTTTTGTGTCTGAAAATCGTTACAACAAGGGTTATAACGGCACAAAGCATGATAACAAACGTGAACAAGTCAGGATATGTAACCATAGCACCAACCTCCTTTTTTCTTGCGTCCGGCGGTTGGTATAGCACCTCAACGGTTCCCTGGGTAAGTATATTATGTTTTCAATGTGCCGGCCGGCAGCAGGCTTTAAGCCTGTGCCAGGGAAGCTAATCTTCTTCCGGGTCTTTCCGGTCCTTTCTGGGTCCTTCCGGTTCTGGTTTTTCAACAGGAATAAAATCACCGTTCTCATCAATTCTATAATAAGCCTCTTCGCTGTCGGAAATATCAGCACGGTATATTGGTATCTTGGTGAGTAATTCTACTTGTTCTATGGCTTTGTCTTGACCGTTGCTATTGAGTTCGTAAAATAATTCATTTAACCGAGTTTCCCTAGTATCTATTTCAAGTCCGCCTTTTCCTGTAAAAAGTTCAAGTATATCATTACTAAGCTCATCTGTTGAAAAGCTGCCCCAGTTTGGATTTAATTCCCCTATAGTAACATCAAGGGCGGTGGCTATGCGGCGTAATTGTTCTAGTTTGGGTTTTCTCTCGCCTTTTTCCCAACTGTATACAGCAGTTTGTGAAACGCCTGCTTTTTTAGCAAGTGATTGCTGGGAATATCCTTTTTCAATACGGATTTTCTTTAAAGTTTCTGCAAAATTCATTGTTTATCTCCTTTTCTTCCATAAGGATAACAACTAAATAATAAAAAGTCAATAATAATAACAACAAAAGGGGTTGACTAGAAACCACTTATGTTGCAAGATGATAACAACAAAAGTGGTTGGAGGTGATAACATGACAATTAGCGATGAAAAATTCAAAATCGCCCTGGCGAGAAGCGGCTTAACGATTGGACAAGCAGCAGAACGGGCAGGAATCAGCCGGCAGCGTTACGCTATGATTCTGAACCAGAAGAACGTGACGCCACAGGCACTTGGCAAGATAGCCCGGAGCCTGGGCGTAGACGTGACAGAAATTATTGACGCCAAATTTATTGTAACCGAAAACAACAACTAGCGTGCTGGCGGGCATGGGAAGTGTTCGGAGGATGTGCGGCGTCGCACATAAGAAAGGAGGACAAGCATGTATATTATCACAGCAGTTTACAAAGGCAGGCGCATACGCCGGGTCGCATTCAGCGATTTCCAGGCGTTCACAATCATTGGACGGCTTGCAACTGAAGGCTGTACCGATTTCACCATGGAAGAAAGGGAGGAAAGCGAAAGATGGCAAAGCAATTCATAACAGCAGCGGAGATTGCGGAGACGCTGGGCGTATCGCTCACGAAGAGCTACAGCATCATCCGGGAGCTAAACGGGGAGCTGCAGAGCAGGGGTTTTATCACAGTAAGAGGAAAGACAAGCCGGGCGTTCTTCAATGAAAAGCTGTATCTCGGAAAGGAGCAGGTAGGCTGATGGCTTCCAGGGAAGAACTGCTTGCCAGCATCCGGCCAGGCATGGAGCTTACGAAGAATTTCTTTCTCCGGATCTACGGATATGAGTTATCTTTTCCGGGATTCGCCGAGGTGGCTCTGACAAGGCTGGAAGAAGCCGGATGCAGCAAGGCAAGGAACTATTACACCTGCATAGTGGCAGAATGGGAGTATAACCACGACAAGATGCTGGCGGGCGTGGCAGCGTGGTATAGGAAACAGGATTTTACAAAGAAAGGGGATGATAGGAATTGGCGAGAAGCGGAACTACTGGAGAAGAGACGGGAACTGCTGGAAAAGAAGCTGAAGCTCTTGCGCGAAAAGAAGCTGCTGTTGATGCAGCAATCGTGGCAACTAAAGAGGAATTAAGTCACATTTGTCACTTAAGTCACGCTACCCCAGAATCGGATATTATTGGTATTTTTGCTATTTTTGCTATTTTTGCTCCTATGGTTAAAAATCAGAAAAAGCACTTAGTATCCTTCCCGGTGGACTGCCTTCCCGGGGGTGTCAGGCAGTATACTGTGGCGGTGTCCGAATCGCTACAGGTTCCGGCTGATATGGTGGCGTCTTTCGTATTTGCGGTATTGTCACTGTGTATACAGGGGAAATATTCTATTAGGGTAAAAGCTGATTGGGTGGAAACGCTTAACCTGTACGTGCTTGTAGTAGCAAGACCTTCAGAAAGGAAGTCACCCACATTGAAAGAAGTTTTTAAACCTGTATTCAGGTACGTAAAGGAAGAAAATGAACGTAGGAAGTCGGAGATTTCAGAGTATGAGATTAAAAAGCGAATCCTGTCAGGAAAGCTTAAGAATATACAGGATACCCTGTCTAAACCAACCAGTAAGGCAAAATATACCGTACAGGATGCGGTTGACTGCCAGAAGGAACTGGACGAACTGGAAGAGGTGACTAAACTCCAGATGATTCTTGATGATGTTACACCGGAAGCGCTTGTAAAAGCGATGAAGGCAAACAGTGAAAAGATGGGAATCATATCAGCCGAGGGCGGTATATTCGGGATGATGGCAGGGAGGTACAGCAACAATACAAACATTGATATTTTTTTAAAAAGTTACTCAGGTGAGTATTTTTCATCTGTCAGAGTAGGAAGTGGAGGGATAACATTGGAAAATCCATTATTAACAGTATGCCTGGCTGCTCAGCCTCAGCTGATAGCTGACATCATGGACAACAAGGAGTTCAGGGGGCGCGGATTACTGGCTAGGTTCTTATATAGCATACCGAATAGCATGGTTGGCAGCAGGACATACAGGAGCAAGCCGATAGACCAATTGATTCGAGCAGATTATGAAAACCTTGTAGAAGAGCTTCTTAACATCCCGGATTTAACAGGATTTGAAAGGGTTATCAGGTTAAGCCCGGAAGCGGATGCGTTATCGGAGCAGTATAACCAATGGATTGAGCGGCAGCTTACTGATGAACTGGAAGAGATTGAGGACTGGGCTGGTAAATTGCATGGCAACACGATGCGCATAGCTGGGATATTGCATGTAGTAAAACATAAGTCTAATGCAATCAATGTGCTGCTGGAAGAGGATACCATGAAATCCGCCATTGAAATAGGCAAGTACTACTTGGAACACTCGAAACAGGCTTTTGACATTATGGGGCTTTCCGATCCACAAGAGGTGAAGGACGCAAAATATATAATCTCACGTATAGACTCAAATAGCAAAAATAGCAAAATTCGCTTTATTTCAAAAAGGGACGCTTTTGATTTGTGTAGAGGTCACTTCGGAACGGTCGAGGAAATGGAGCCGGGGCTTAAATGCTTGGAGGAACACGGGTATATTGCCATAAAACCAGAGAAAAGCGGCCGAGGGAGACCGTCCGAAAAAATTTACATAAATCCCGAATATTACAAGTGGAAGGAGAAACAAAATGTTAAAACCAGATAGTAATGGATTTGAAGATTTGGTTAATGAATACTTGAACACGCCCAGCAGTTGCGATGGTAGCGGTTTGAAATTCATGCAATTAAAGCGTCTTGACCGTATCGCCGACGCCCTGGAAGGCATAGACAGTAGCCTTAAGGAAATGAGCGGAAGTCTGGAAGAGCTTACGGATTGCATCGGGTACGCACCGCCGAGGTGGACTCAGAAAGAAGGTCACCACTTCCTACGTATTTGCGGTAATGTCGATACCGGGAACTAACAGCAAAAGCGCCTTGTAGGCAGGACACACCTACAAGGCATATATCTTCAAAACGCGCTGGCGGGCGTTGGAAAGAAGATACACTTACATGATAACAGAGATTTGCAGGAAAGGACAAGAGGGAAATGAAGAATATTAGAAAAGAATTATTGCAGAATTTGTATGATACGGTTATCAATGAAGAAATATGCGGTGAGATGCATGAATCCTTTACTAAGCTGGATGAATTTATTACATCTATTTTGCCCGGCGGTGAAAGAGATGGAAATATGGATCCTTGTATGAGCTTGATCTGTGACCTTGAGTATGCTGCATTTATGGCCAGGGCAAATATGGCGCTTGATTTTATTGCAGGAAAAGAAGCATAATGCTTAATTTTCAAAACAAATAAATGAAGGAGAGTGCGCAGAATGACAAGTAATGAAAAATATAGAGAATTAATTATCCGCTGGTAAACGAGATACATAATAACGTGTGGGTGAAAAGAATATTTGCGATTGTGCATCACATGTATATTCGCGAACGAAGCGAGGAGGTGTTACATAGTGACGGACAGAGAGAAAATCAACAGGATCTTAGATAAGCAAAGTGACAGGGTGGTACGTGAAATTTATGTTTTTGTAGCAGCTTATACAGGCGAAACGGAGCAGGACAATGAGCGTGAAGATTAAAATATCTTACAGCGAAGACTGGGAGCTGGCCGGAGTAATCCGGCTTCTCTCCCCGAAGCTGAAAGATTATAAGGTATCTAGGAACAAAGACGGGCGGTATAAGAAAGCGTATGTCGAGCTGGAAATTAAGTTCGGGGAGGTGAGAGAAGATGAATGATGGAAACCTGATACCGAACAGCGAGCGAAGCCCGAGCGAACTACGGGAAATGGGAAGAAAGGGCGGTATTGCATCGGGGAAAGTCAGGAGAAGGAATAAGAAACTTCGGATGATTGGGAAGATTTTAGGAGAGCAGGCAAACAAGGCGTGGAAAAACAAAGAAAAGCGGAATAAATAGCTTGCAGGATAAGCCAGCAATTGTTATAATGGCTACATAGCGAGTAGAACAGTACCGCGGGCAGCCCCTTCTCTGTCCGTAAGCTTTAAGGCGTGGGAATGACTGGACGATAAATTGTCGTTGAGTTGTTTCTGCGCCTTTTCTGTTCGCTATCCTTTCTTTTGAAACGCAATCAGGTAAGTGAAATTAGCCCGACAGGGCGTAAAAAATGGAGGTAACTACACATGAGTGAACAGAACACAGTGGCAACACAGGAAGCAACACAACCGGAAAGTAGTGAGCCGGGAAAGACCTTTACACAGGAAGATGTAAACAGGATTGTACAGGAAAGGCTTGCAAGGGAAAGAAACCGCGTTCCGTCTGATGCTGAAAAGACGCTTGAAGAGCGAGAAAAAGCAGTGGCAGCACGGGAACGTGAAATTGCTTATAAGGCAGTGATGAAGTCAAAGAATATTCCCGAAGAAGTCTATGAAGCGCTTAACTGTGCGAGCGAAGATGCTTTTAACAAATCATTAGAAATCTTAAGCCCGTACTTTCAAAAGGCAAGAGAGCCTATTTTTAACGCAGTTGGTCCGACTAATGGAACAAATACTGATTCAGTCAGGGCTGCCATGGGGCTTAAGTAGAAAGAGGTTCATAAATGGCAATTAATTTAGTGACAAAGTTTCTCCCTTATGTGGATGAAATTTTCACAACAGAGAGTAAGAAAGCGCTCTTAACAAATGATGATTTTGATTGGACTGGGGCACATACCATCAAAGTTCATAAAGTAAACACGGTACCTATGAATGATTACAGGAGAATAGGCTCAAGCGGATCTGGTCTCAGTACTTCCCGTTACGGTGACCTGGGCGCCGTAGGCAACACGATAGAAGAGTTTACGCTTAAAAAAGACCGCTCTTTCACGTTTGTAATTGATAAGCTGGATAAAGACGAGACAGGCAACGTGCTTGCCGGAGCTTCCGCCCTTGCACGCCAGCAGAGGGAAGTGATTGTGCCAGAAGTGGATTCCTATACCTACGGCGTAATGGCTGAAGGTGCAGGGACGAAGGTTACAGACGTGACTCTGACGAAGGACAATATCTATGACGAGATTATTCTTGGTACAGAAGTCCTGGACAACGCCGAAGTCCCGGATGTAGGCAGGGTGCTGACCGTTACGCCGGATGTTTACCGCCTGATGAAGAAAACCCCGGACTTGACGCTAGACTGTGACATTACAGTAGAGCAGAAGGCGAAGGGCGTCATTGCGATGGTAGACGGCATGGACGTGATTAAAATACCGAAAAACCGTGTCCCGGCTAAATTCGGCTTTATGATTGCGCACCCAGTTGCAACGGTAGCTCCCACAAAGCTTGAGGACTACAAGGTACATCAGGACCCGCCGGGAATCAGTGGCGAGCTGGTGGAAGGGCGTATCTGCTATGATGCGTTTATATTGGACAATAAGAAGATGGCTATCTACTACCACGAGAACAAGCCGGCAGCATAGACGTCGGCATGTACGCCGGGAAAGCCATAATCTTATCATTTAACAGGGCGCCCCGGGCTTTCCTTCCTTGGATTGCCTGGGGCGTTTTCACGTGGGAGGTGCGTCATGACGAATGAACAGCTTGTCATTCGAGTGAAGGCTGGGGAAGATACGGCCGGGAATATGCTGAAGCTCTGGCAGCAGAATAAAGGTTTCATTGCGAAGATGGCGAAGAAGTACCAGGGATATGCTGAGATGGATGATTTGATGCAGGAAGGTTACATCGCCCTGTGTGAAGCTGTCCGGCAGTACGACCCGGAACAGGGCGTGACGTTCCTTCACTATGCGGCGTTCTGGATCCGGCAGGCTATGCAGCGGTATATTGACAACTGCTGCCAGCCCGTAAGGATCCCGGTACACGCCCAGGACGCTATCAGGAAGTACAAGAAAGCTGTCCGGGAATACCGCCAGTATTACGGCTGTGAACCTCCTGAGCGCGCGCTGTGTGCGATTTTAGACGTTGACCGGGAAAACCTCCACACCATACAGGAAAATGCTAGAATGGGGCAAATAGACAGCCTGAGCAGGGTGATAGGCGGGGAAGAAGAAGACCTTACCATTGAGGATACCGTAGCATCCGGTGAGGATGTGGAAGACGATTGCATCCGTGCCGTCGACCTGGAAATGATGCAGCGCGAGGTATGGCTTGCAGTAGACCAGCTTCCGGACAGGCTCCGTGATACGGTAAAATGCCGATACCGGGACGGCATGACATTGGAGCAGACCGGGCAGCATCTCGGGGTAAACCGGAGCTATGTAGCAAACCTGGAGCGTAAAGCATTCCGGCTGCTTAGTACAGAGCGAAGAGGGGCGAAGCTCCGCCGGTACTGTGAAGAGTACATAGCAGCATCGCCGATTCACCACGTGGGCGTAGAGAGTTTCAACCGTACCTGGACGAGTGAGGTTGAACGGGATGCGTTGATGGGGTTGTAAGGATGGAACTAAAATGGAACTAAAAAACCGTGCAGACGGTGAAAACGGACACCGAAAACACGGATTTATTGCAATATATGAACGCAAAACAAATAAAAAAGACCTGTAAAAATGTGGTTGCCTTGTGGAAGGTCTCGAACACACGCGCCTTAGCGGATACAAAAGGCTTGTTTCGCCGTTACAATCATATATCATTTCCATATAATTTTCAAGCTTTTTTATCAGGAATGCAGGCATCCTGTGTAATCTTCCGTTTCCTGTGCCGACCGAATAAAGCATATCTGCTAATTTCTTATTGCAATCTTTTCTTTTTTCTGTATAATAGTGGATGTAAAGTAAATAAAAAGTATAGTATTACAAAACTTTGGGAGGTGAGTTTTTGGATATCGGGAAAAAGCTTAAGGAGCTGCGGCTGCAGAATGATCTGACCTTGAGCGATTTGGCTTCGCGCAGTGAATTAACGAAGGGATTTCTGTCGCAAGTGGAGCGGAATCAGGCGGCTCCGAGTATTGCGACTCTGGAGGATATACTGGAGGCTCTGGGGAGCAACCTGTCTGAGTTTTTCCATGAAGAAGAAGAGAAGCAGATTGTCTTTTCTGCGCAGGATTTTTTCGAGGATAAGCAGGACGACTATACGATTGAATGGATTATCCCCAATGCTCAGAGGAATGAGATGGAGCCGATTTTGCTGACGCTTGCGTCCCATAAGAGGAGCCAGGAGATGCTTGCCCACCGGGGAGAAGAATTTGGCTATGTATTAAAAGGCAATGTAACTTTAGTGCGTGGAAATAAAAGGTATAAGCTGAAGGCACAGGAGACTTTTTATTTAGACGGGACAAAGAGCCATTATTTATACAATCATGGAAGTAGTGAGGCGAAGGTGCTGTGGATTACGACGCCGCCTATGTTCTAGGAAGGAGAGGGTGATATGGAGGAGAAGAAACTAATAGAGTTTCGAGAGATTGTGAAGAATTTTGACGGACAGATTGTCCTGAAAGGCGTGAATCTTGATATTTATGAAAATGAATTTGTTACACTGCTAGGACCGAGCGGCTGTGGAAAGACGACGCTGCTTCGGATTTTGGGCGGCTTTTTGGATGCAGATGAGGGAAAAGTGATTTTTGACGGAGAGGAAATCAGCCAGAAACCGCCATACGAACGAGAATTGAATACGGTGTTCCAGAAGTACGCATTGTTCCCGCATTTGAGTGTGTATGAAAATATTGCTTTCGGGTTGAAAATTAAAAAGATGAGTAAGGACGTTATCGACCAGAAGGTTATGAAGATGCTGAAGCTAATTGGGCTGGAAGGTTATGAAGACAAGAATACGACACTGCTTTCCGGCGGACAGCAGCAGAGAGTAGCGATTGCAAGAGCTCTTGTGAATGAACCGAAGGTTCTGCTTTTGGATGAGCCTCTGGCGGCTCTGGATCTTAAGCTCCGTAAAGAGATGCAGTATGAGCTGAAACGGATTCAGCAGGAAGTTGGTATTACTTTTATCTTTGTGACCCACGATCAGGAGGAGGCGCTGACGATGTCGGATAAGATTGTGGTGATGAAGAATGGTGAGATCCAGCAGGTGGGCACACCGCAGGAAATCTATAATGAGCCTGCCAACCGTTTTGTTGCTAATTTTATTGGGGAGAGCAATATTCTTCCCGGAACGATGGTAGAAGATTATAAGGTGCGGTTCGATGATATACTCTTTGATTGTGTAGATTTTGGTTTCAAAGAAAACGAAAAAGTTGACGTGGTTATCAGGCCGGAGGATATTGACATCGTAGATGTAGAGGCCGGAAAGATGACGGGAGAGGTGCTGAGTGTTCTGTTTAAAGGCGTTCATTATGAAATTATTGTGGAGACGGTTCCCGGTACCAGTGTTACGGTGAATATGCGGGTTATCCATAACCATGATGTAGCCAGCGAGGATGGCAGGGAGAAAATCAGCGCGAATAACTTCTATGTAGATCTGGAGGATGTGAAGGATTTGGATGACAAGGAGATTATTGCCCGTTCCAATGCGCAGGCATGGGAGGTAGAAAGCGATGAGTATCTTTCTATTGCCAGGATCGAATACGATTTGCAGGAAGAAGAAGGTCAGTATCCGGTTACCTTTTCCACGGCAGCGGGAACCAGTATTCAAAGAACCATTTTTGTGGTGAACCAGCCGTTTGTGAAGAATGAGAAAGCCAACGAGGCGGTTATGGCATTCAACTTTTTCAAGACAGTGGATGAGATTGCAGAGTCACAGGCGCTGGATACGGATCTTAAGACCTGGGCAAATGCGCAGGGATGGAAGCTGAGCAATGAAGATGAAAGCGTCGATATTAGTGTGGATTATGATTTTGAGCCGGAGGATGTAAAGGAAGGAGTTTACCGGATTACTTTCTCCACCGCCGGGCGGGAATTTAAGATCCATACGACGGATTATACGGAGGAAGGTCAGGAGGTCGGACTGACATTCTTCCCGGAAGATATTCATGTGATGTCGAGGGTGGGCTACTAGTATGAAAAGATTTTCACAACTGGCAGTCCCGTATGTTGTGTGGATGGCGTTGATGCTGATTCTCCCGATGATTTTGATTGCATTGTACTCTGTAACGGAGCCGGGCAACAGCATTATTTCGTTCACACTTACGATTGAGCATTACGCCAAGTTTTTTACCGACCCGGATTTTTTGATTATACTTTGGCGTTCGCTTTTGATTGCTTTTAAGACGACGGTTATCTGCCTGCTTCTGGGATATCCGGTGGCATACTTTATTGCCAGGAGCAGTGAAAAGGTGCAGAATATTCTGGTGCTTTGTATTACTTTGCCTACATGGATTAACATGCTGGTAAGGACTTACGCATGGATCGGACTTCTCAGTGAAGGAGGGATTTTCCAGCGTATTTTAAGTTTTATCGGCCTTGGGAATACGGAGCTTCTTTATACAGAAGGGGCGGTGCTTTTGGGAATGGTGTATAACTTTATTCCCTTTATGATTCTGCAGATTCATACCTCTTTGTGTAAAATGGATCACTCGCTTTTGGAGGCAAGCGCAGACCTGGGAGCAAACCCGGCGCAGACTTTCCGGCGGGTTACATTACCACTGTCCCTTCCGGGGGTTATTAATGGGATTACATTGGTATTCCTTCCGGCTGTCAGTTCCTTCTTCATCCCGAAGCTTTTAGGTGGCGGACAGTATTTCCTGATTGGAAATCTGATTGAAAATCAATTCATTACTGTAGGCGAATGGAACTTTGGAAGCGCTATTTCCATGATAATGGCGGTTATTATGATGCTGCTTATGATGCTGGTGCGTAAGGTGGAAATCAGAAACCAGGGCGGGAAGGAGGAATAGCCGGTATGAAAAAGAGTAAACGGACATTTGGGAAAATACTGATGACTTTGATGATTATTTTCTTTTACCTGCCGATTCTTTATATGATTATTTTCTCCTTCAACAGTGGGAAATCCCTTACGGCATTTACCGGTTTTTCCCTGCGCTGGTATCAGCATATGATGGAATCCGGCGATATGATGGAGGCACTCTATACAACCTTTAGTGTTGCCCTCCTTGCTACGGCTGTCTCGACGGTGGTAGGAACGATTACTGCAATTGGACTGAGCAAATCCAGAAAGGTGGTTCGAGATCTGGTTGTTCAGGTAAATAACCTTCCGCTGATGAATCCGGAGATTGTTACTGCAATCGGCTTTATGCTTCTGTTTATCACTTTCCGGGTGGAGAAAGGATATCTTACTATGCTTTTGGCGCACATTGCTTTCTGTATTCCTTATGTGATGCTGTCGGTTATGCCGAAAATCCGCTCTCTGGATCCCAATCTGGCGGATGCGGCGATGGATTTGGGAGCCACGCCCTGGCAGGCGCTGACGAAAGTTATTGTTCCGCAGATTACTCCGGGAATCATCTCCGGTGCACTGATCGCATTTACCATGTCGGTGGATGATTTTATTATTTCTTATTTTGTGACGGGGCGTGGTGTGAAGAATTTGAGTATTGTGGTCTATACCATGAGCAAGCGTGTGAATCCCAGTATCAATGCAGTGTCCACGCTGGTGGTGGTTATCATTACGATCGCACTGGTGCTGCTGAATGTGGTGCCAGTGCTGCGGACGAAGAAAACGGTGAAGAATACTGGCGGGAAGAGGAAAATCCTGCTTCCGGCAGCAGGGGCACTGGCGATTATCCTTATTGCTGCGGGAGTGTATCATATGGGCGGAAAGGGCTCATCACGTCCGTTTGAAGGAGAAACCCTCCGCATTTATAACTGGGGAGAATACACGGGAGAGAATATTATCAGGAATTTTGAGGAAGAGACAGGCGCTACGGTGGTGATGGAGAATTTCGATTCCAATGAGCAGATGTACATTAAAGTCGCTAACGGAGAGGCCTATGATATTCTTGTGCCCAGTGATTATATGATTCAGCGCCTGATTCAGGAAGACTACCTGCAGAAGCTGGATAAATCAAAGCTGGATTGCCTGGATAAGCTTGTGGATGAGGTGAAAGGCCTTCCTTATGACCCGAACAATGACTATTCCGTACCATATTTCTGGGGAACGGTGGGAATTGTGTACGACAAGACGAAGGTGGATTTAGAAGATTTGGAAGAAGAAGGATTTGGTATTTTCCTGGATGAGAAATATAAAGGCGATGTCTATCTGTATGATTCCGAAAGAGATTCTTTTATGATGGCGCTGAAGGCTCTGGGATATTCGATGAACACGGAAAGTGAAGCCGAGATTAATGAGGCTTATGAATGGCTTGTAAAGTGTGTACAGACTATGAAGACGGAGATTGTAACGGATGAGATTATCGATAATATGGCGCAGGGAAGGAAGGCACTGGGACTCATTTATTCCGGGGATGCAACTTATGTTATGAGTGAAAATGAAGACATGGGTTTTTATCTTCCGGAGGAAGGGACAAACCTTTGGTCTGATGCCATGGTAATTCCAAAGAACGCGAAGAATCCTGACCTTGCCCATGCATTTATTAATTATGCAAGTGATTATGACGGAGCTTATGACAATTCCAGCTATGTAGGATACACATCGGCAAACCGCGAGGTTATGGAAGACATTTACGGTGAAGGCGGAGATTATGAAGGAATCGAGGCATATATGCCGCGGATGGGCTATGAGAAGGATGAGGTATTTGTTTATAATGAGGATACCAGAAAGTTAATCAGTAATCTTTGGAGTAAGGTAAAGATTGCAGCAAGCAATGCAGAATAAGTAAAAATACAACTTTTTAAAGATTTTCTTTTAAACTTCTATTTTTTCCTATTGTTTGCCGGGATGAAAAAATCCCGGCATTCTGTTATTTTAAATGATATGTAATCTGGTGTCATTTGATAATGTGATACCAGACTAGAAATCAGTAAAGGAGGAAGAAAGATGAAGAAAAAGACATTGTCAAAAGTTATGGCAGTGCTTCTTACGGCGGCAATGCTGGTTCCACAGGTTGGGGTGACGGCTGCGGAGAACACCGAAGAGACAGAAGAAGTAGTTCTTCTGGATTTTACTTTTGATGACAAGGAGACCGGCTTTAAAGGCGGTCAGGCGGTTGCAGAGCCAAAGGGTGAGATTGTGGAAATCGATGGCAGGAAAGCCCTGTATCTGGATGGAGCTAATACGAATTGGCTGGATGTAACCAAAGAGGATGGAAGCAGCCTGTTGACAGGCGTGGAGGAGATGACCATATCTTATGATATGAAGACGGCTGGTGGAAGCCCAAACTGGGCATTCTTTGCAGCTCCCGACACAACCCCTCCCACGTTCCAGAAAGAGCAGTATATCGGAGCACTGGCAGGATCTACATTGAAAATCGAGCGTTATAAGAATGAGGGTGTGAGAGCCGAGATCAGCGAAGTGCCTCTGGACGCAAGCGACTGGGTACATATTGAGGTTACGTTAGGTAAGAACAGCACCACTGTTAAAGTGGGAGATGCAGAACCGGTGACTCAGGACGGTCTTGTAAGCGTACTGGATATTCTGGGAAGAAATCCGATTTTCTATATCGGAAAAGCAACCTGGATTCCATGGGGAACAAATATTCAGGGCGAGTATTACACAGGATATCTTGACAACTTTAAGATTACCGGTAAGGTAATTGAGCTTCCGCTTGATAAAGAAGCGCTTCAAAGTGCCCTGAAAGCAGCGAAAGCTGTAGGAGCGAAAGATTTGTATACGGAGAAAAGCTGGCAGCGGTATGAGACTGCTTTGACGGAAGCCGAGCGCCTGAATGATGCTGAAAAGGCGGAGCAGGCAGACATAGACGCGGCAGCGGCAGCGTTGAACGATGCAATTGATAGGCTGATTCTGGTGAATAAAGAACCTGCAGCGAAGCTACTTGATACAGCGAATCCACTGATTGACTATAAGTTTGGCGCAGACCCCTATGCAATGGAGTACGATGGAAGAGTTTATATCTATATGACTAACGATTCCCAGGAATATGAGGCACAGAATAATGGTTCTGCAGATAACAGTTATGCAAGTATTAATACGATTAATGTTATTTCTTCCGCTGATATGGTGAACTGGACCGACCATGGTTCTATCCCGGTAGCGGGCAGGAATAATCCTGACGGAGCTGCAAAATGGGCAACCAATTCATGGGCTCCGGCAGCGACGCATAAGACGATTGATGGTAAAGAGAAGTTCTTCCTTTACTTTGCAGATAATGGTGCCGGAATCGGTGTATTGGAATCCGATTCCCCGATCGGACCATTCGTAGACCCGATTGGAAAGGCATTGGTTGCTCCGGGTTCTGCACATGCGCAGGGTGTTATCTGGTTGTTTGACCCGGCAGTTCTTTTGGATGATGATGGAACAGGATACCTTTATTATGGCGGCGGTGTAGGAAACGATGCAAATAATCCGAAGACCTCCCGCGTGGTGAAGCTGACAGATGATATGGTTCATTTGGATGGAGATGCACAGGTGATCGATGCACCGGCAATATTCGAAGATTCCGGTATCCACAAATATGGAAATAAATATTATTATAGTTATTGCTCTAACTTCTCCAAGCACGCAGATGGATATCCGGGACAGGGAAATATCTGCTATATGGAAAGTGACAGCCCCATGGGACCATTCAATTATATAGGAGAGATCCTTGCAAATCCGGCAACTTTCTTTGGTGTAGGCGGAAATAACCATCATGCGATTTTTGAATTTGGCGGAGAGTATTATATTACTTATCATGCGCAGACATTAGGAAAAGCAATTGGTAATACAAGAGGATACCGTTCTACTCACATTAATAAGATTCATATTAATGAAGATGGAAAGATTGACACGATTACAGCGGATATGAAGGGTGTGGAGCAGCTGAAGACGGTAGATCCATACCAGAGACTGGAAAGCGAGAATTTCGCATGGAATTCCGGTATTAAGACTGTCGTATGTGCACAGGACGGCGGAATGGTAAAAGAACTGAATATGGCAATTACTGATATTCAGGATAGAGAATGGACAGCGCTGTCCGGCGTTGACTTTGGCGAAGAGGGAGCTGCGAAGCTGACGGCAAATGTGGCAGGCAAGGCAGGTGGAACCATTGAAGTACGTCTGGATGCGAAAGACGGTGACCTTGTAGGAACCTTAGAGGTACCGGCAGGCGACGGAAGCTATAAGACAGTAGAATGCACGCTTGAAGGTGCGACAGGAGAACACAAGGTATTCTTTGTATTCAGAGGCGAAGAAGAAAAAGACCTGATGGATGTGGATTACTGGGCATTTGAAGAGAAAGCTGCAAAGCCGGATGCAACAGTAGAATCCATTACGATTACGACTCCAACGAAGACCGAGTATACGGAAGGGGAAGAGCTTGACCTTGACGGAATGAAAGTTACCGCAAAATACAGCGACGATACAACGAAGGATATTGCCGTAACGGACTGCGAAGTAACCGGCTATAATAAGAACGAGGTCGGCGAGCAGACGGTAACAGTAACGTACGAAGGAAAGACAGCGACCTTTAAGGTAACGGTGAAGGAAGCGGAAAAGCCGGATGAAACAAACCTTCCATACGTAGATGTGGTGAAAGACGACTGGTTCTACAATGGAGCATACTACAACTACTTTGCAGGAACCATGACGGGTACAGATCCTACGCATTTCTCACCATACGCAACGCTGGTACGTGCACAGTTTGCAACGATTCTTTACCGGCTCAACGGTGAACCGAAAGTAGAGTATGAGACAAGATTCCCGGATGTATCGGATGGACAGTTCTATTCAAAGGCAGTTATCTGGGCGGCTGAAGCGGAGGTTGTTACGGGTTATACAGATTCCGGATACTTTGGAACGAATGATCCGATTACCCGTGAGCAGATGGTAACGATGATGTACCGTTACGCGGACCATATGGGATATGAATCTGAAGAACCGGCAGATATCAGTAAATATACGGATGCTGATAAAGTAACGGAATTCGCAGAGGCGGCGATGAAGTGGGCAGTAGGAAATGGAATCATTGAAGGAAAAGAAAATACAGATGGTTCCTATCGTCTTGACCCACAGGACAGCACAAGTCGTGCAGAGTGTGCGATCATTATCCAGAGGTTTATGGAGAATTTAACAAAATAAGAAATAACGCAAAATGACAGTTTGTGTAAAGTAAAAAATGAACAAAAATGCTGTGCAGAAGGCTTGCCGATTGCATGGCATTTTTGTTTGTATTTGTGGCGCATGTGTTTTCTAAAGTAGACAATTCTGTAAAAATGTATATTGGATGAGGGAAGCAAAAAGGTTACAATGGGAATGTAAGTATAAGAAAAGAGGATATGGTATGAAAGTTTTACAGAGCAAAAAGGATATTTTCACAATTCCCAATTTATTAAGTGTATTTAGAATGGTTCTTGCAGTGGTAATGTTGTGGGTATTTTATAGTCCGGAGGTAAAGGAGAAAGAGACGGCAATTATTATTATATTACTAATCTCAGGACTGACAGACTTTCTGGATGGTAAGATTGCCAGAAAATTTCATATGGTCAGTGAATTAGGGAAAATCATTGATCCAATAGCTGATAAGCTCACACAGGGATTACTATTAATTTGCTTTATGTCCCGGTATGAAGCGATGAAAATCGTGTTTGTGCTTTTTCTGATAAAGGAAAGCTTTATGGCGGCTGCCGGAATAAAGGTTGTCGGGAAAACAAAGCGGAATGAGGGGGCTATGTGGTACGGGAAAGTGAATACGGCGGTATTTTACATCGTAATGTTTCTGCTGGTGTTTTTCCCTGATATTCCGGTGTCAGCGGCCAATATCCTGATTATAATCAGTGGATGTTTTATGCTTCTAGCATTTGTTATGTATGCAAGAAAATATTCGAGCATAATGAAAGAAAGTGAGGAACGGATATAAAAAGCTGCGGATGTATTATCTGTTTAATCCGATGCAATCCCTGCCAGGAAGTCTTTGATGAATGGCAGGGCAGCACCGATGGAAACTGCATCGTTGCGGCATTTTCCGGGAATGATGTAGGAGGTGTCATCCTGGAAGGTGGAGCGTTCTAATACATTCTTCTTGATAAAGTCGATATCCTGTTCTGAAAAATAAGGCGTAATATGTCCTCCAAGTATGATGGTGCTTTCAATTACCATATGGAGATTGTTAATCAGCATGGAAAGATGTCGGAGAAATTCTTCCCATTTCTTCTGGCATGTAGGGTTTCCATGCTCTTTTTCTGTGAAGAAATCCTCGAGATCCATGTCCGTTTCCAGCAGGGAATTACCGGAACAGTAACATTCTGCACAGCCTTTCTTTCCGCAGTAGCAGTCAAGACCACCGGGAACCAGGGTCATGTGCTCGAAAGTGCCGGATTTCCCTGTCAGCCCATTTTGCAACTCTCCGTTGATAATGATGGCGCCTCCCAGGTGATAGCCGATAGAAAGGTAGATGGCGTCTTTGACAGAAGGGTTTTCCCACAGTTCACTGTTGGAAGCACACTCCGAATCATGGATGAATTTACACGGGATAGAAAAGAAGTCGGCAAATGTCCGGATGGAAAGCCCGGTACAATCCAGTATTTTTCCATAGGTCATTTTAGAACCGTCAGGAGAAGTAAGACCTTGCATACCAAGCCCGATCCCCAGTAATTGTTCTTCTTTATAGTTATATTTCTTTAAAAAATTGTTAATCAGTTCCTTGAGTTCGGTAAAGTAATCCTGTGAAGGACGAAAGGAAAGGTTGAATTTTTCTTTTGCTTCTTTTTTTCCATAAAGATTTAAAGCTACGATGTAGATATTGCGTGGCAGAATTTCAACGCCGATTGCAATCCGTGCAGTGGGGACTGTACGGTATGCCATAGCGCGCCTTCCCACAGAGGATGAGAGCTGGCCGCATTTTTCAATAAGTGCTTCCTTAAGTAGCGTGGAAAGATGCTGGGAGACGGTGGGCAGGCTGATTGACAATGCACTTGCAATTGCCTGCTTGGAACATCCGGGATTGGAATAAATATAATGATAAACATCGGATAAGTTTTTCTTTTTAATATCTGTAAGTGAAAATGTTTCCATAGAAATTCTCCTTTCATGTATTGATGCAAGAATACTGCGTCAATAATGCAAAGTTATTTAATAAAACAATTATACAATTTAATCAGAAAAAAGGAAAGAGGGCAATGATTGTGCAATATAGACAAAAAAAGAGAAAAATATTTAGCTAAAATATCATATTGCATAATTTGCTAAATTGGTATATTATATAAACACATTAAACAAAACGATTTTATAAAATTAAATCACAAAATTATTTAAGAAAAGGAGAAGAAGCTATGGGTATTATGGAAAAAATGAGACTGGATGGAAAAAGAGGATTTGTCACAGGAGCAGCAAGAGGAATCGGCAAGAGTACAGCGACGGCATTTGCAGAGGCAGGAGCAGATGTAGCGATTGTGGATTTGGATTTTGAAGAGGCGAAGAAAACTGCTGCTGAGATTGCGGAAAAGACCGGAAGAAAAGTGATTGCAATCCGGACGGATTGTACGGATGCAGCGCAGGTAGATGCTATGGTGGCACAGGTTGTAGAAGAGCTGGGCGGTCTTGAGTTCTGTCATAACAATGCGGGAATCTGTATTAACGCTCCGGCGGAAGAGATGACCTGGGATCAGTGGTATAAAGTAATTAATATCAATCTGAATGGTATTTTTCTTACGGATATTGCGGCAGGAAAGTATATGCTGGCACATGGAGGTGGCTCCATCATTAATACGGCATCTATGTCAGCACATATTGTCAATGTACCGCAGCCACAGTGCGCTTACAATGCTTCTAAGGCAGGGGTTATTCAGCTGACGAAGTCCCTGGCGATTGAATGGGCGAAGAGAGGTGTGCGTGTTAACAGCATCAGCCCGGGATATATTGGGACGGAACTGACTTTGAATTCTCCGACGCTGATTCCGTTGATTGAGAAATGGAACGAGATGGCGCCTATGGGAAGAATGGGAAAGCCGGAAGAGTTGGAATCTATCTGTGTATACCTTGCCGGAGATACCAGTTCCTTTACCACAGGCTCTGATTTCATTATTGATGGAGCGTTCACCTGTTTTTAAGCGGGAAGAAAGGATTACAGTATGAAAAAGTGGGGAAAACGAATCGGATATGGGATTGGAGATCTGGGATGCAACCTGGTTTTCAGTACGATGGCATCTTATCTTATGGTTTTTTATACAGATGTATTTGGCATTACGGCAGCAGCGGCCGGAACAATGATGTTGGTTACGAAATTCATTGATGCGGTGACGGATACGGGAATGGGGCTGATTGTAGACAGGACTCATACCAGATGGGGACAGGGAAGACCGTATTTTCTGCTGGGGGCAGTACCATTTGCAGTGTTTACATTCCTGACCTTCTATATTCCGGATTTGGGAAGCGGAGGAAAGTTGGTGTGGGCATATGTGACCTACTGTCTGCTCTGTACGGCCTATACGGTGGTTAATATTCCGCTGAATACTATCGTACCCAGACTTACATCCGATGTACATGAAAGAGATATCTTGGTATCCACCAGAATGGTGTGTGCTATGATCGGAACCGCAGTGGTTATGTCTATTACGGCGCCGTTGGTGGAATACTTTGGAAAAGGGAATGAAGCAAAGGGTTACCTTGTTACGATGACGATTTATGGCATTGCAGCTATGTGCATTTTCTTCGTAACATTTGCAAGTACAAAAGAAGTGGTTCCATCTACGGTAAACAAAAAGCATTCTTCGCTGAAGGAGGATTTTAAGGGACTTACCGGGCAGGCATGGATTCTGTTCTTACTGAACCTGTTTTATTTTTCCCTTTATGTGGTAAGAAGCACTACTGTTATTTACTATTTTAAATATAATCTGGGCAGGACGGAATGGCTGTCTTTGGTAGGACTTTTGGGCATCTTGTCGGGACTTCCCATGCTGCTTTTGCTTCCTTCCCTGGAGAAGCACTTCAGCAAGAAAAATCTGATGTTTTTCAGTATCCTCTTGTATATTGTGGGAGATATGATTATATTTATAGGAAAGAACTCAGCAGTTTGTCTTCTGACGGGGCTTGTGATTACAGGACTTGGAATTTATGGAATCTTTGGTATTACATTCGCAATGCAGCCGGATGTGATTGATTATTCAGAATATAAGAAGAATGCCAGTGTGGCGGGTCTGATAGCAGCATTCCAGGGGTTTTTTGTAAAAGGCGGAATGGGACTTACCAGTTTTATTATCGGAGCGTTCCTGGCAAGGGGCGGATATGTTGCGAATGCAGTGCAGACAGAAAAAGCGCTTTCTTATATTGAAATTTGTTTTATATGGATTCCCATTGTATTGTGTGTGCTGATTGGAGTACTTACATATTTTTACAAGCTGGACGGACTTCGTGCGGAGATGACTAAGGAGTTGGAAGAGCGGAGGCAGAGAATGGCGAATGAAATGTAAAGGAGCGATTTTTGACATGGATGGCGTCCTCTTCGATACGGAGAGGATGTACCAGCAGACATGGCGGGAGATTGCAGAAGAACGAGGAATAAAGCTGGGCGATGGTTTTACTAAGGCAATATCGGGAACCAGCGGAAGCGGTATGGCGCGGGTGCTTGAAGAGTGGTATCAGGTGAAAGATGGTGCGGAGATTGCGCGGGAGTGCATGGAGCGGATGGAAAAGAAGCTGTCGATCCATGTCCCGGTGAAGGAAGGCGTTCGTGAAATATTGGGATTCTTTCAGGAACGAGGTGTGCTGCTTGCAGTTGCAAGCAGCAGCTCCGTGGAACAGATTGAAGCGAATCTGCGAGGAAGCGGTATCCGGGAATACTTCACTGCTGTTACCAGCGGTTCTGAAGTAGAACGGGGAAAGCCGGCGCCGGATATTTTCCTGCGGGCCGCCGAGAAAATCGGGTGCAGACCGGAAGAATGCTTTGTATTTGAAGACAGTGTGAATGGCGTCCGGGCAGGGATTCGGGCGGGATGTGCAACCATCATGGTGCCGGATCTTATCGAAGCTCCGCCTGAAATCAGACCCGGCTGTCTGGCTGTATGTTCCAGTCTGTCAGAGGCGCTTCAGGTATGCAGATAGCCGTATGGATAGTCGTATAGTTTCGAAAGAACTGTACGGCTATTTTTTGTTGTGATAAAATGCTTTTAGAGAAGAAATCTTGTAACACAGAAGCATGGAGGGAAACTTATGGCTGAGGGAAATAACCAGAAATTGAAAATCTTGTATCTGCTGAAAATATTGATGGAGAAGACAGACGAAACCCACAGCATTACTATGACGGAAATTCTTTCTTCTCTCAAGCTATATGGCATAACTGCGGAGAGAAAAAGTATTTACAGCGATATGGAAAATCTTCGTACCTTTGGGATTGATATTATTGGAGAAAAAGAAAATAAAACCTATTATTATCATATTGGGAACCGTCAGTTTGAGTTGGCAGAGCTTAAGCTTCTGGTGGATTCCGTGCAGGCGGCGAAGTTCCTTACAGCGAAGAAATCTCGGGAACTGATAAAGAAGATTGAAGGATTGGCAAGCAAATATGAAGCTTCTAAGCTGCAGCGTCAGGTGTATACAGCTGAGCGGATTAAGACAGCGAATGAAAATATTTACTACAATGTGGATCAGATTCATATGGCCATTGGTTCTAATGTGCAGATTACGTTTCAGTATTTTAATTGGGATGTGAATAAAAGGCAGGTGCTGAGGAAAGACGGAGCTTTGTACCGTGTCAGTCCCTGGGCATTATCTTGGGATGATGAGAATTATTATCTTGTGGCATTCGACAGTGAGGAAGATAAAATCAAACATTTCCGTGTAGATAAAATGCTTCATATTGAGCTGGCTAAGGAGCACAGAGAAGGAGACGAGAGATTCCGGCAGTTTGATATGGGGGCATATGCAAGAAAAATGTTCGGTATGTTTGACGGCGAGGAAGAGATGGTGAAGATTTTGTGCAGGAATTACCTTGCGGGAGTGATGATAGACCGTTTTGGAAAGGATGTCACGATGGTGAAAAGGGATGAAGATTCCTTTTATGTAAATGTAAAAGTTGCGGTGTCCGGCCAGTTTCTGGCGTGGGTGATAGCGCTGGGGGAAGGGGCGAAAATTGTGGGGCCCGAATCCGTAGTGCATAGGATGAAGAAAGAGATTGAACGGCTGGCAAGGCAATATTCGGAAGAATAGTTGTTGCGCCTGCAAAATCATGATAAACTAATAGCGTCAGTGATAGACAGAAGGAGAGTGCGATGGAGAAGACGAGGTTAGAAAAACAGTTTGATTTTTGCAGAGAGATTGATAAAGAAAAATTTATTGGAAGGCAGACCTATTTATCTGATGGCAAGCGAAAGGAAAATGATGCGGAGCATGCATGGCATATGGCGATTATGGCAATCCTTCTGAATGAATATGCGAATGAAGAAATTGATGTGTTAAAGACGGTGACGATGTTATTAATCCATGACCTGGTTGAGATTGATGCAGGAGACACTTATGCATATGATGAAGAAGGAAAGAAGACGAAAAAGGAGCGGGAAGAGAGGGCTGCTGAGAGAATCTACGGTTTGCTTCCGCAGGATCAGCAGGAAAAGCTTCGCAGATTATGGGAAGAATTTGAGGCATGGGAGACGCCGGAGGCGAAATTTGCCCATGCGATGGATAATATCCAGCCGATTATGCTGAATGCAGCTACCGACGGCAGGAGCTGGGAGGAACATGGCGTTCATTTAAGCCAGATTTTGGGGCGGAATCAGCATACGGCAGAAGGGTCAGCTGTGCTGTGGGACTATGCACGCCAGAATTTTGTACAGCCTAGCGTGGAGTCCGGAAAGATTAAAACGGAGGAGTGATAATAATGGCGTCAAGGGCAAGTGTGTTGTTATATAATTTTCAAGAAAAAAAGCGCGTGGATAAGGTGAAATTTGTTTTTGTCTTAATGGGAATACGGATTAAGACGGTCGAAAAAGCGGATTACCTGAAACCTCTGGGAGAGCTGGCGGGAGAAGAAGATATAGAACCCGTGGATAGTTGTTTTGAGGGAGAAGGATTTGAGGATGAGATGCTGGTTTTGAATCATTTTACGGAGAGTCAGATGAATTATATGCTGGCATATCTGAGGAAAGAGAAGATTCAGATCCCTCTGAAGGCGGTGCTGACTCCCACGAATCGCCACTGGAATTCGCTGGAGCTTTATGCGGAAATTAAGAAAGAGCATGAGCAGATGGCGGGGCGGTAAGGATGCAGGAGAAGAATCTGGAGAAGGAGGGCGCTGCCGATATCTGGCAGGAAGGAATCCATTATCTTCTGGAGGAGACGGCTGCCGTGGTGCAGGAGACCTGTGAAGAGTTGGAAGGAGAAGTGAAAATTCCCGATGAGGTTCAGGGGCTGCCGGTAAAAAGAATATCGCCTTATGCGTTTGCAAGAAAGAGGGTAGAAGAGCTTCATCTGCCCGGCTGTCTGGAAGAAGTGGGAAGATATGTATTCTATCGCTGCTTTGCACTGCGGCGGCTGTGCTTTACCGATTCGTGGAAAGAAATTGGCGCAGGAGTATTTACCGGGTGCAGGCTCAGTGAGCTGGAAATTGATTTCTACCGGGGAGAGAGATCCTGCCTGAAATTCATTGTGGACGAGGTGCGCTATGAAATCTGTGTTACCATGCGGTATCATAGGGAAGACGGACAGGTGGAGACGGCGAAGGTGCTGTTTCCCGAGCATTATGAGGAAGCAGTGGAAAATACACCGGCACGGATTGTAGAGACTCACCGGCATGGTTCCGGCGGATATTACAGGCAGTGCTTCTATAATAGAGAGTTGAATTATGCAGAGTATGATTCGCTGCTTCCCTGGGCGGCTGCCGGGGAAAATGAGGTGGTGACAGCGAAGATTGCAGTGCTGCGCCTGCGCTTTCCTTACCGGCTGAGTGGTGCTGCAAAGGAGAAATACGAAGCATGGCTTGTGGAACATATAGAAGATGCGGGGAGATTTTATGCGCTGGCAGAAGATACAGAGACTCTCCGATTCTTCGGGAGGAACGGTTATTGGACAAGGGAAGCCATTGAACAGGCAATCGACGCCGTGTCGGTGGAGAAGAAGACAGAAGTTCTGAGCGTGTTGTTGGAAGAAAGACGTCGGTACTTCCCAAAGAAGAAAAAGATTTTTGAATTATAAGATGGGAAAAGGGAAATTTGGCAGATAGAAGAATGGAGAAGAAGTCGGAGCAAGAACAGAACTTAAAAAATTGTATAGAGACGGTCAGTGAGCAGATTCTTAAAATTGCCAGAAATGAGCTGTATTTAAACATGCGGTTTCTGGATGTGGCTCTGTCGAGCCTGGCTTTTGTGATGGATGAGGCGGTTCGTCCCCTGGGGACGGACGGCTTCTGTCTGTATTATCATCCACAGTATCTGGGAGGTATGTACAGAGAGGAACGGATTTTAGTCAACCGGGCATACCTTCACATCGTATTGCATTGTATCTTCCGCCATCTGATCCGACGTGAAGGAAGGGAAAAAGAGCGTTGGAACCTTTCCTGTGACATTGTGGCAGAATCCATGATCGACAGTATGCAGCACAGAAGCGTGAGACGTTCTAAGTCCTGGCTGCGGCGGGAAACTTACCGGAAGCTAAGGGAGAGGATGAAGGTATTGACTCCGGATCGGGTATATGGTGTACTGGAAAGATGGGAGCTTTCGGAGCAGGAACTCCGGCAGCTTGCAGAGGAATTCTATGTGGACGATCATTGCTACTGGCCGGAGGATGACGACAGGAAAAGGCAGAATGAGATTGAAAACCGCTGGAAGAATCAGAGTGAGCAGATGGAGACAGAGATGGAGACTTTTTCAAAAGAGGCGTCTCAGGCATCGGGGAATCTGCTGGAACAGGTGCGGGTGGAGAATAGAGAGCGGTTTGACTATCGGCAGTTTTTGCGTAAGTTTTCTGTGTTAAAAGAAGAAATGACGGTAGATGAAGATTCTTTTGATTATGTGTTTTACAGCTATGGACTTCGGCTTTATGGAAATATGCCATTGATCGAGCCTCAGGAATGGAAGGAAGTACAGAAGGTGGAAGAGTTTGTGATTGTGATTGACACGTCCATGTCCTGCTCGGGAGATTTGGTTAAGAAATTTTTGGAAGAAACTTATTCGGTTCTTAGTGAGAATAATAGTTTCTTCAGGCGGGTAAATATTCATATTATTCAATGCGATGATGAAGTGAAGACAGATCAAAAAATCACGTCGCAGGAGGAACTGAAGGAATATATGGACAATTTGGAGCTTCGCGGTGAGGGCGGGACAGATTTCCGCCCTGCGTTTGCCTATGTGGAAGAGCTGAAAGAGAAGCATGAATTCAGCCGGCTAAGAGGACTTATTTATTTTACGGACGGACAGGGAATTTATCCGGCAAAGAAACCTGGGTTTGAGACGGCGTTTGTCTTTATGAAAGAAGATTACGAGGATATGAATGTGCCGCCGTGGGCGATGAAGCTAATTCTGGAAGAGGAGAGATATGATGGATATAAAGAGAGCGAAAAATGAGATTAAGGATTCGGTGGAGGCATATTTGAAAAAGGATGCTTGTGGAGAATATATGATTCCGGTTATCCGGCAGCGCCCGATTCTTCTGATGGGACCGCCGGGAATCGGAAAGACACAGATTATGGAGCAGGTTGCCAGAGAGTGCGGTATTGGACTGGTAGCGTATACCATTACTCATCATACCAGGCAGAGCGCGATCGGCCTTCCGTTTATCCGGGAGAAGGAATATGGAGGGCAGGTATTTTCCGTGACCGAGTATACCATGAGCGAGATTATTGCATCAGTTTATGAGAAGATAGAGCAGACAGGAATCCGGGAAGGGATTTTATTTATCGACGAGATTAACTGTGTGTCAGAGACATTGGCTCCCGCCATGCTTCAGTTTTTGCAGTGTAAGACCTTCGGCAATCAGAAGATTCCGGAAGGATGGATCATCGTGGCGGCAGGGAATCCGCCGGAATATAATAAGTCTGTCCGTGATTTTGATATTGTGACTTTGGACAGAATTAAAAAAATTGAAGTGGAAGAAAATTATGAGGTCTGGAGGGAGTACGCATACCAGGCGGAAATCCATCCGGCAATTCTTGCTTATCTGGAGCTTCGCAGAGACTATTTTTATCGAATTGAGACGACGGTAGACGGGAAGATGTTCGCAACGGCGCGAGGATGGGAGGACCTCTCCCAGCTCCTTAAGACCTATGATGTGTTGGGAAAGAAGGCGGACCGGGAAGTGGTGCACCAATATATCCAGCACTGGAAGATTGCCAAAGATTTTGCCAATTATCTGGAGCTTTATGAAAAATATAAAAAGGATTATGGCCTGGAGCGGATTCTAGAGGGACAATACGGAGAGGATACACTGGAAAAACTTAAGTATGCTTCTTTTGATGAGAGACTCAGTGTAGTAGGAATGCTGATTGGGAAATTATCAGAGATGTTCAAAGAATGCTATGAGACAGACAAGTATGTAACCAGGCTTTTTGAGTATCTGAAGCAGTATAAATCCTGTGAAAATCTTAAGGATACCGTGGCACAGGCACAGAAAGATTATGAGAAGCTGCGCAGGGCAGAGCAGCTTACGAAGACGGCAGACCGGATTTTCAGAAGGGTGATAGACACGCTGGAGAGATACCTGCTTACTTTGCAGAAGGAACATCTGGAAGGAGAAGAAGCGTTGGAAAGGGTAAGGGAAAAGTTTGCTGAAGAGACGCAGAAGCGGGAGTGCGTGATAGAAAGAACCGGAAATTCTTTGGATTATGCCTTTGACTTTATGGAAGATGCGTTTGGAGATAGTCATGAAATGGTTTCTTTTGTAACGGAATTGAACACAAATTATTATAGTGTCCAATTCCTTAAGGACAATGACTGCGATAAGTATTATAAATATAACAAAGGTCTTCTGTTGGATGAGCAGCATGAAGAGGTGCTGAAACAATTGGATGCGGTGGAAGAAGCCTTGAATACAGCGCTGAAATAATGCGCACTACCCCAGTTGCAGGATCAGTCCTGCGATTGCTGCAATGAGATAAAGGAGTCCGGTGATTTTCAGGTTCTCCCGTTGGTCTTTATTTACCCGGAAAAGAACCACCAGCCCGATTCCGGCATTGGTACAGAGACCGGCAACAACGGAGGCAAAGGAGAGTGCACCATTCAAATAAAGTTCTGTCAGAAGTACAGATGCGCCACAGTTCGGGATGAAACCAATCAATGCGGCAAGGAAAGGCTGTATGAGGCTTCCTTCCAGTAAAAAGGCGGAAAGCGTGTTTAATCCAAGCAGTGCAATCAGGAAATTTAAGATACCGGAAAACACAAAAATATATGCGAAAAGCTTTAGGGTGTGATTGAGCGCCGGCCGCAGAAGCCCGTGATGGTCATGGCAGCCGCAGTGAGTGCAAAGATTTCCGATATCTTTTTTCGTAGAAATTCTGCCCTTCAAGAAGAAGTCGGCAATATATCCGGCGATAATGGCAATGATGATTTTTGTGACAATCAGCGCCAGAATAGAGCTGCCATTTCCCGGATGCCCGATGAGGACCAGGATTGCTTCATCGGAAGTGGCAAGGAATACGGATAGCAGCGTACCCAGAGAGATGACGCCCCCGGCATATAGGTTAGATGCCATGACCGAAAAACCGCATTGAGGGATGCAGCCAAAAAGGGCGCCAACCAGAGGACCTGCCTTATTTATTTTTGCTAAAGTGTTATTGATAAATGCAGTGGAATAGTGCTCCAGGGCTTCCAGAAGCAGAAATGCCACAAATAAAAAGGGAAGCATGCGGAGACTGTCCAGTGTGGTATCAAGCAGAATATCAGTAATGAATTCCATAGAAGACCTTCTTTCTATATAATAAGTATAATGCCGGAGTCGATGGACAAGAGGTTCGTACTGCCCTTGTCCGCTGACGCTAATATTAACAATATATATCAGAAATGTCAAATAAAAAGAAACGACATTTTTTGGGAGAGGTGAATGCTATGTTATATACAATTCCTGACTATTACAGGCAATTTCAGTGTACTGCAGACCGGTGCGAGGATACCTGTTGCGCCGGATGGCAGATTGTAATTGATAATAAATCTCTGCATAAATATAGGAAAGTAAGAGGGAAATTTGGCAGAAGACTCCGGAGGTCTATTCATTGGCGGGGAAAAACCTTTCGGCAGGATAAAGAAAAAAGGTGCGCTTTTTTAGAACCGGATAATTTATGCAGTATGTATACGGAGCTGGGAGCGAAAGGCTTGTGCAGAACATGCAGACTGTACCCTCGGCATGTGGAAGAATTTGAGGGAGTCCGGGAGATTACACTGTCGGTATCCTGCCCGGAGGTAGCAAGGATTTTATTGGGAAAAGAAGAACCGGTATGCTTTCTTACTTATGAAAAAGAAGGAGAGGAAGAGTATGAGGATTACAATCCTTTCCTGTATTCTAAGTTGGCAGACGGGCAAAAAGAGATACTCGGTATCCTGCAGAACCGGAAGATAGAGTTGAAGGAACGGATAGAACTTGTGCTTTCTTTGGCGGAAGACATGGAAAGGTATGTCGAAAAAGACAAATTATTTTCCTGCGATGAAGTATTTGAAAAATATAGGGAAAAATGTGTTTGCGCGGAAATATCTGAGACGGTGGATAGGAAATTTTGCAGGAATCCCAGGAAAGTATTCCGAAAGTTATATACAATGGAATTTCTTCGGGAGGACTGGGAACCACATTTGAGGGAGACAGAGGATATTCTTTACGGGAGCGGCAGAGAAAGTTATAAGAAAACGCAGGAGGAATTTGCAGAGTGGCTGGAAATACATATGCCCCGGTGGCAGGTTCAGTGTGAGCAGCTTTTGGTATATTTTATTGCTACGTATTTCTGTGGGGCGGTATACGACGGTAAAATTTATGCAAAAGCCAGGATGTCGGTGGTGAGTGTGTTCCTGATTTATGAAATGCTGGTGGCAAGATGGTGTAAGAATGAAAGGCAGCTTGACTTTGAAGACGTGGTGGAGATTGTTTATCGGTATTCCAGGGAGGTAGAGCATTCGGATAAGAACCTGGAATTGCTGGAACGGATAGAATACTAAGTGTGCCACCTTGAATTTTTCTTGTATTTGTGTTAAAACAGAGTTACTATTCACAGTCGATTTGAAATCCAATATGGATTCGTCGTGCTTGCACGTAAGAAGGTATATTGGATTCCAAATCAGGACTGTGGAGCAGTCACCCCACCCACATAAGCAGTCTTAGCTCCTTCAGGAGCGGGACTGGAGCATCGAAGATGCGACGAGTGCGCATGTTGGTGGGGTGCTGTGAATTGTAACAAAACAGACCATAGAAGTGAAAGAAGAACAGGAGTGGATTGACAATGACAAAAATAGATATTATTTCAGGATTTCTTGGAGCAGGAAAAACAACATTAATTAAGAAGCTTTTGGCGGAGGCATTTACCGGGGAAAAGGTAGTGCTGATCGAGAATGAATTTGGGGAAATTGGGATTGACGGAGGATTCCTGAAGGAATCCGGCATTGAGATACGGGAGATGAATTCCGGTTGTATCTGCTGCTCTTTGGTGGGGGATTTCGGAACTTCTCTGAAAGAAGTGATTGAAACTTACGCACCGGATCGGATTTTAATCGAACCTTCCGGCGTGGGCAAGTTATCTGATGTTATCAAAGCAGTGGAAGATGTAAAAGATTCCGTGGATATTGTATTGAACAGTTACACAACAGTGGTGGATGTAAATAAGTGCAAGATGTACCTGCATAATTTTGGAGAATTTTACAGTAACCAGGTGGAATCCGCCGGAGCAATTATTTTAAGCCGTACCGATGTGGCGAAGGAGAATAAGGTAGAAGAGGCGGTGAAGCTGCTCCGCAGTATGAACGAGAAGGCGGCAATTATCACGACGCCGGTTGCGCAGCTGGATGGAAAGAAGCTGCTGGAGACGATGGAACATGTAGAATCGCTGGAGGAAGAGATGCTGCATGATCACCATCATGGACATGAACATGAGCATCATCACGAGCATGAGCATCATCACGAGCATGAGCATCATCACGAGCATGAGCATCATCACGAGCATGAGCATCATCATGAGCATGAACACCATCATGAGCATGGCGAGGACTGTGGATGTGGCTGCCATGAACATCATCATGAGCATGGACATCACCATGAACACGGACATCATCACGCAGACGAGGTGTTCACAAGCTGGGGCAGGGAGACAGTGAAGAAATACAACCGGGAAGAACTAAAGGTGAAGCTGGACGCTTTGGAGTCAGAAGAATTTTACGGGACAGTACTCCGTGCGAAGGGAATGGTTGCCGGAGATGACGGGCAGTGGATTTATTTTGACATGGTTCCGGGTGAGAAAGAGGTAAGGACAGGAGAGGCAGAATATACGGGAAGAATCTGTGTAATCGGCTCTAAGCTTAAAGAGAGCGCACTGGAAGAGCTGTTTGGTCTGTAAATTGTTTTTAAGTAGGATAGAAAATATACCGGAGGTGGAGAAGCTATGCAGATGGTGGAAAATGCACGGGTAGTAGTGTATCTGATTACAGGGTTTCTGGAGAGCGGTAAGACGCAGTTTTTAACACAGACACTCAGTCAGGAATACTTTGAAATAGAGGGAACTACGGTGTTGATTCTCTGCGAAGAGGGAATAGAAGAATATGATGAAGAACTTTTAAAGGCGAAAAATACGGTACTGCTGACGGTGGAGGATCCGGAAGAACTGACACTGGAGTGGCTGCAGGGAATTGATCTCCTTTATCATCCGGAAAGGGTGATTATCGAGTGCAACGGCATGTATCCGGTCAGTAAAATGGAAGAGCTGGAAGCGCCTGAAGGCTGGGGGCTGGTTCAGGAGATTACGACAGTAGACGCAAGCACATTTGATATGTATATTGCGAATATGAAGCCGTTGTTTGTGGAGATGGTCCGCAATGCGGAACTGGTAGTTTTTAACCGCTGCAGGAAGGATATGCCTCTGGCCGCTTACCGAAGGAATGTGAAGGTGGTAAATCAGAGCGCCGAAATTATTTTTGAGAATGAAGACGGTGAAATTGACAATATTTTTGATGAACAGATGCCTTATGATCTGGAGGCTCCGGTGGTGAGAATCGAAGATATAGATTATGGGATCTGGTATGTGGATATGATTGACCATCCGGATCGTTACAAAGGGAAAACTGTAGAATTTCAAGGAAAAATTCTAAAGCCAAGGGGATTTCCGGAGGATGAATTTATTGTAGGAAGAAAGGCAATGACCTGCTGTGCAGATGATGTTACATTTTTGGGCTATGTATGTAAGAGCAGGTATGCACAGAAGTTGAAAGCCGGACAGTGGATTCAGATTCGCGGCAAGGTAGGGTTTGAATTTAAGCGTGCTTACCGCGGCAAGGGTCCGGTGATACAGGTAGAGCACGGCAAGGGTATACCGGCGCTTTCGGATGAATTAGTATATTTTAACTAGGAGGCTCGTATATGAGTATATTTTGGGGTGTGATGATACCCTTTGTGGGAACCGTTCTGGGAGCGGCGTGTGTATTTTTGCTTAAAAATGAAATCCGTCCGCTGATACAGAAGGTTTTGCTGGGGTTTGCCTCCGGAGTCATGGTGGCGGCATCTGTGTGGTCTCTTTTGATTCCGGCCATGGAAATGTCTGAATCCATGGGCAGATTTGCCTTTGTACCGGCAGCAGTCGGACTTATGGTAGGTATTGCATTTTTATTACTTTTGGATGTTGCTGTTCCGCATCTGCATATGGATCACAAGGAACCGGAAGGGCCGAAGAGGGGATGGAGCCGTTCGGTTATGCTGGTGCTGGCAGTGACGCTCCATAACATTCCGGAAGGTATGGCAGTGGGCGTAGTATTTGCAGGGATGATGGCGGACAGTGCGGAAATTACCTTAGCGGGAGCGTTCGCCCTATCAATCGGTATTGCGATTCAGAATTTCCCGGAAGGCGCTATTATTTCCATGCCGCTGCGAAGTGAAGATAACATGAGTAAAGAAAAAGCCTTTCTTTATGGGGCGGCATCGGGATTTGTAGAACCGGTGGCGGCAGGAATCACGATTCTGTTAAGTGAAGTGATGACTCCGATTCTTCCTTACCTTCTGGCATTTGCAGCAGGCGCCATGCTGTACGTGGTTGTGGAGGAATTGATACCGGAAGCCAGTGAAGGAGAGCATAGTAATATCGGTACGATAGGGTTTGCAGCAGGATTTGTGTTGATGATGGTGCTGGATGTGGCGCTGGGATAGAAAAGGAAGCTTTTAGCTTCCTTTTCTTGTTTTGGTGAACGGATACGTTTTGTTGTACTAATAATGAAAAATGTATTTACATAATTATTATGATATGATATTATGTCTACATATCGGCGGGCAGGTTTCTTCCTGCCCGCAGGAATCTAGGCCGTAAGGCATCTCATTTTCGGAACTTCAGATCGAAGAAATGACCCGATAATGAACAAAATTATAACGATACCAAGGAGGAAAATTTATGGGCAAACAGATTACGATGCAAGAAATTTTAGGGAAAGAGAAGACACGGGAGGAGGTGCTGTG
>NZ_JAOQJU010000021.1:0-52877 GCF_025567385.1 Dorea acetigenes | reverse complement strand
CTTTCCGAAGAAATCAATCAAAAGTGCTTCGTTCGACTTGCATGTGTTAAGCACGCCGCCAGCGTTCATCCTGAGCCAGGATCAAACTCTCGCATAAAAAGCTTAGGTCTGGTCTTTCACAGACCTTACCGTTTATGCGCTCCGCAGTTCTTGATTTGGTTTTTTCAAATCTTAGAACTGTCGGAGCAACACCTTTTATCCAAAGCCACACCTTTGCGCGGCTTTTTCTCAAGTTCAATTCCGTTCAGGAAAACTACTAGCTTTCCTATCCCGTTATTACTGTTTCTAGGTCGCATCCTCATGGATGCTTGTTCTCTGAATTTTCTCTTTTTAGAATTTTCAGGGTCGTTGTCTATTGTTCAGTTATCAAGGTTCCGTTTTGCTGTCTCACTGAGTCAGCTCAAACATAATATCATATTTTACATAGGCTTGTCAACAGTTTTTTTAAACTTTTTTAACTTTTTTTCAAACCTCTATATGATGGTGTCTTATTATAGAAGAAACTACTATATCTTCCATAAAGAAGTCACCTTACAAGGCAAATAAAAAACTACTGAAAATTTTCAGCAGTTCTTGCCTTAACGGAGAAAGAGGGATTTGAACCCTCGCGCCGGTCACCCGACCTACACCCTTAGCAGGGGCGCCTCTTCAGCCTCTTGAGTATTTCTCCAGCGAAGGTTATTATACTAAACCCTTCGCCAATTGTCAATGAATTTTTTCAATGTTTTACTGTAACAGTTCAGCCATGCACAAAATCACAAAAATCTAAGCTAAAACTTGTTTGAAAATGAAGATTCTTTGTGCACTTTGTATATAACTAAACTGCTGCGTTTTACTTGTATTGATGACAGTTCTTTTCAATAACCTCTTCAATCCTTCTTTTTACCTCTGCCGCAATCTCCGTTGTTTTCATATCTTTATACTCTTCATATAACATAGGCTTCAAAAAGTGTACCTGTACAGTTACCGGACTTATTGTATTAGTATCAAATGGCTTGAAAGAATCTATCAATGCTACCGGCACAATCGGGCATTTTGCTTTTGTCGCTGCTTTAAAGCTTCCTCCTTTAAAATTTCCAGGATGATTTCCATTTTTAGAACGTGTCCCTTCTGCAAAAATAATATAATTTCTTCCATTTTTCACTTCATTCGTAACATTTACAATAACCTGCATTGCCTGGCGTACGTCTTCTCTATCAATCATATATGCTTTCATACATGAAAATACTTGTTTCAAAAACTGAATATTTTCCACTTCTTTTTTTGCCACAACAGAAAATGGCCTCGGACATGCGTCCATGATTGCCAGTACATCATAAAGTCCCTGATGATTTGGAAAAAATATAAAACCATCTTTTGAGGGGATATTTTCCTGTCCATGTACATCTATTGTAACATTTCCGCCTTTATTTGCCCTACGTGTAATAAAGCGAAGCATTTTATAATGTTCTTCTTCTGTATATTTATCCACATGGTTTGCATGATAACATAATTTTATCCACATAATGGGGACAAGCAGTATATTACGAAAAACCATCATTAGTATTCTTTTCATTGTCTCTGGTACTCCTTAATTGCAGTTTCATAAAGATTATTTCCTTCGCAGTCTATTACTACAATAACCGGAAAATCTTCTACTTTTAACCGCCTGATTGCTTCTGTGCCTAAATCATCATAAGCAATTACTTCTGATTCTTTGATGCATTTAGACAATAATGCTCCTGCCCCTCCTATTGCCGCAAAATATACACTCCCATTTCTGATAATTGCATCCACTACTGCCTGATTTCGCTTTCCTTTCCCAATCATAGCTCCAAGTCCCATATCAAGAAGTTCTGGAGCGTATTTATCCATCCGGCTTGCAGTAGTAGGACCTGCCGATCCGATTGGTCTGCCTTCTCGCGCAGGTGATGGACCCATATAATAAATTACTTCATTTTCAATATTAAGAGGTAACTGTTCTCCTCTATGAATAGTTTCATCCATCCTTTTGTGCGCTGCATCACGAGCGGTATAAATAGTTCCTGTAATATATACATAATCCCCGGACTGCAGCTTCTTTGCCTCTTCTTTAGTAATTGGTGCCTGAATATGTCGTTCCATCTTCTATACCTCCCTGCTGATATGCCTGTTTACATGACAACATATATTCACCCCTACCGGAAGCCCTGCAATATGGGTTGGGTAAGTATTTATATTTACAGCAAGAGCTGTTGTTGTACCTCCTAACCCTCCTGGCCCTATTCCAAGACAATTGATATTTTCCAACATCTCATCTTCAAGATTTTTTACCCATTCAATATCAGAATGGCTTCCTACTTCTCTGGTCAAAGCTTCTTTTGCCATGAGCGCACATTTTTCAAATGTCCCGCCTATTCCTACGCCTATAACCATCGGAGGACATGCATTGGGTCCTGCATCTTTCACTGCCGTAAGAATTGCATTCTTCACACCTTCTATTCCATCTGCAGGCTTCAACATAAATACCCGGCTCATATTCTCACTGCCGAACCCTTTTGGAGCAACTTTAATTTTCACTTTATCTCCCGGAACTATATTGTAATGAATAACTGCAGGTGTATTATCTTTCGTATTTTCACGTAAAATAGGATCCTTTACTACAGATTTTCTCAAGAATCCTTCCACATATCCCTGACGGACTCCCTCATTTACTGCGTCTGTTAAATTTCCTCCTTCAAAGTGAATTTCCTGTCCCACTTCTAGAAAAACAACAGCCATTCCTGTATCCTGGCAAATTGGAATCATATCTTCTGCCGCTATTTTAAGATTATCCTGAAGCTGATTTAAAATCTGTTTTCCAAGGGGAGCTTTTTCATTATTAACAGCATTTTTCATTGCTATATCCATATCTTTTGACAGATAATGATTTACTTCTATACACATTTCTTTAATATTCTTTGTGATTACCTTTACATCTACTGTACGCATCTCTTTCCTCCAAAATTATGAATAGGATATTTCTGCCATATTTCTAAGTATAATAGGTAAATCTATCTATGTCAAAGTTCACTGCAATATTTTTTACTTTTCAATCTTTCTTTATTGATATAAAATGTTGTTATAAATAAAAATCATTTGATAAAGGAGGTCTGTTTATGACTACAGCAATAGACATGGATCAGCTTCGGAAAGACGCCGTAGAAATATTCAACGCCGGCTTTGCCTGTTCCGAATCTGTCATCTATGCCATTAGAAAAAACTTTGAAATTGATTTATCCGACGATGCAATCGCGATGAGTTCCGGATTTCCCTGGGGGCTCGGCGGCGGCGGATGCATCTGTGGAGCATTAGCGGGCGGAACCATGTGCCTTGGGTATTTTTTCGGAAGAAAAACACCCGGCGATCCCAAAATTACAAAATGCTTTCAGCTCACTAATGAATTGCACGATTATTTTAAAGAAACCTGCGGTGCTACATGCTGTCGCGTCCTTACCAGAGGAAAAGAAAAAAATTCACCGGAAAGGAAAGCACAATGTACACAATTTGTTTCTGATACAGTTACAAAAGTAGCTGAAATTATTATTCGTGAATTAAACAACGAAACTGCATAATTTCGTGTCACATTTTATTTCTGCGCATAAATTAATACATAAAATAAATTAGGAGCGCAGTATATGCAAAACAATCTTTCCTTAACATCTGATGCTTATGCATCCATAAAAGGAAGTTCTGCCTATCCCAATATACAAGGAGAGGTACATTTTTATGGTGTACATGGCGGAACTATTGTAACTGTCCATATTACCGGTCTTCCGGAAAATAGTTCCGGCAATTTTTATGGTTTTCATATCCATGAAGGCAGAAGCTGTACCGGTAATACTGCCGATCCTTTTAAAGATGCGGGAGGGCACTACAATCCGGAAAAGAAACCGCATCCTTATCATGTCGGTGATATGCCTGTACTTATGGGAAATAAAGGAATGGTATGGTGCGAATTCTACACAGATAGATTCTTCCCGGAAGACATCATTGGAAGAACAGTTATCATTCATGATATGCCTGATGATTTCAGAAGCCAGCCTTCCGGAGATTCCGGCACAAAAATAGGCTGTGGTGTTATAAAATAAAAAAATGCAGGATATAATTCATAATTATTCTTTTTCTGAATTATATCCTGCATTTTACTTTTTTTATTTATTTTTCTGATTCTTTAGAAACTTCTTCGTTACTTTCATCTTCATCGCCTTTTCTTACCTTTGCAATGCTCGCAACCGTAACTTCATTAGTCAGATTTATAAGCTTCACACCAGAAGTTACACGTCCTAATGTAGAAATATCTGCACATTTCATTCTTATAACGATTCCCTCTGTATTGATAATCATAATCTCATTATCATTATCCACAGCCTTAATACCAACTACGTTGCCTGTTTTTTCTGTAATCTTGTAACATTTTACACCCTTACCGCCTCGGTTCTGTCTGCCAAATTCTCCCATAAGAGTACGTTTTCCCATACCTTTTTCGGATACGATCAGCAAATGACTTCCCTGAGAATCAAGCTGCATGCCAATTACTTCGTCTCTGTCACCCAGATTCATGCCTCGCACTCCCATAGATGTCCTTCCTGTAGAACGAACATCTTTTTCGCTAAATCGGATGCAAAGACCATATTTTGTAACCATAATAATATCTCTGTTATTATCTGTATATTTTACTTCTATCAGTTCGTCCTCTTCTCTGAGAGTAATCGCTGCAAGGCCGGTTTTACGTACATTGGAAAAATCTGTAATAGGAGTCTTTTTCACAAGTCCCCTTCGGGTAGCCATGAAAAGATATTCCCCTTCTCTATATTCATCAATTGGTATTACCGCTGTAATCTTCTCCCCCGGCTGAAGCTGAAGAAGATTTATAATAGCTGTTCCTCTGGACGTTCTGCCTGCCTCCGGTATTTCATACGCCTTCATCCGGTATACCCGTCCTGTATTTGTAAAGAACATAATATAGTGATGAGAATGGGTCATAAATAATTCTTCTACATAATCTTCTTCCAGAGTCTGAATTCCCTTAATACCTTTACCTCCCCGGTGCTGTGCTTTAAAAGTATCATGAGACATCCTTTTTACATATCCCAACTTCGTCATAGTAATAACGACATCCTGTTTTGGAATCAAATCTTCTGTAGAAATATCAAATTCATCAAATCCGATTGATGTTTTCCTTTCATCTCCATACTTATTTTTAATTACAAGAATCTCTTCTTTAATTACGCCCAAAAGCAGCTTTCTATCTGCCAGAATTGCTTTCAATTCACCAATCCTCTTCATTAATTCCGCATATTCTGCTTCCAGCTTCTCTCTTTCCAGACCCGTAAGTGCACGCAGACGCATATCTACAATTGCCTGAGCCTGTACCTCAGATAAATCAAAACGCTCCATCAATTCTGATTTTGCTGTCTGTACATTTGCAGAACCTCTGATAATTTTAATTACTTCATCGATATTATCAAGGGCTATTAATAATCCCTGTAAAATATGGGCACGCTCTTCTGCTTTATTTAATTCATACTTCGTCCTTCTCGTTACTACCTCTTCCTGATGATTCAGGTAGTGATGCAGCATCTCAAGGATATTCATGACTTTCGGCTCATTTCCTACCAGAGCAAGCATAATAACACCAAAAGTATCTTGAAGCTGTGTATGCTTATAAAGCTGATTGAGCAGAACATTTGGATTAACATCCCTTCGGAGTTCAATACAGATTCTCATACCTTCACGGCTTGACTGATCGCTCAATTCCGTAATTCCATCAATCTTCTTATCTCTTACCAGTTCGGCAATCTTTTCAATGAGCCGTGCTTTATTTACCATAAAAGGAAGTTCCGTTACAATAATCCTGCTCTTACCATTTGGCATGGATTCTATATCAGTTACTGCACGTACTCTTATTTTTCCACGTCCTGTACGATAAGCTTCTTCGATACCTTTTTTACCGAGTATCACAGCTCCTGTCGGAAAATCCGGACCTTTGATAATCTCCAGAATATCTTCCATAGTCGTCTCGCCATTTTCATCAATCTGATCGTCTATAATTTTAACCACTGCATCAATAACTTCCTTCAGATTATGCGGCGGAATATTCGTAGCCATACCTACAGCAATACCCGAAGTTCCATTTACCAGAAGATTCGGAAAACGTGCCGGAAGAACAACCGGCTCTTTCTCTGTCTCATCAAAGTTTGGTGCGAAATCCACTGTATCTTTGTTAATGTCCGCCGTAAGCTCCATGGAAATCTTACTCAGCCGTGCCTCTGTATATCGCATAGCAGCCGCACCGTCCCCGTCCACAGAGCCAAAATTTCCATGTCCATCCACTAAAGGATATCTGGTAGACCATTCCTGCGCCATATTTACAAGAGCTCCATAAATAGAACTGTCTCCATGAGGATGATATTTACCCATAGTATCTCCAACAATACGCGCACATTTCCTGTGCGGTTTATCAGGACCATTATTCAGCTCTATCATAGAATATAAAATTCTTCTCTGAACCGGCTTTAAACCATCTCTTACATCCGGCAGTGCACGGGAAGCAATGACACTCATAGCATAGTCGATATAAGAAGTTTCCATTGTTTTCTTCAGATCCACTTCGTGGACTTTATCAAAAATATTATCTTCCATACTTTCTTACTTCCTCCTATACATCCAGATTCTTAACATATTTCGCATTTTCTTCAATAAATTCACGTCTTGGCTCTACCTTATCTCCCATTAAAGTAGTAAATGTAAGATCAAGCTCAGAAGTTGTCTCATCATCCATCGTTACACGCAGAAGAATCCGATGTTCCGGATCCATCGTCGTATCCCAAAGCTGCTCTGCATCCATCTCTCCAAGACCTTTATAGCGCTGAATCTTATTATTACTGTCTCTTCCTACTTCCTGAAGGATACTATCCAATTCGTCATCACTATAGGCGTACCATACTTTCTTATTCTTTTCCAGCTTATAGAGTGGAGGCTGTGCCAGATACACATATCCTTGTTTAATTAATTCCGGCATGAAGCGATATAAAAATGTAAGTAACAATGTACTGATATGTGCTCCGTCAACGTCCGCATCTGTCATAATAATAATTTTATGATACCTTAATTTTGAAATATCAAAATCATCATGAATCCCTGTTCCAAATGCAGTAATCATGGCTTTTATTTCTGCATTTGCGTAAATTTTATCTAATCTTGCTTTTTCTACATTCAAAATCTTTCCACGCAGCGGAAGGATTGCCTGTGTTGCTCTGTCCCTCGCTGTCTTTGCAGACCCACCTGCAGAATCTCCCTCAACAATGTATATCTCACATTTACTTGGATCTTTATCAGAACAGTCTGCAAGTTTTCCGGGAAGTGACATTCCATCCAGTGCTGATTTTCTTCTTGTCAGATCTCTTGCCTTTCTCGCAGCTTCTCTTGCCCGCTGCGCAAGTACTGATTTTTCAACTGTCATCTTAGCAACTGCCGGATTCTGCTCCAGATAAATTTCAAGCTGTCTGCTTACAACACTATCCACAGCTCCTCTTGCTTCACTATTCCCAAGTTTCTGTTTCGTCTGTCCTTCAAACTGAGGCTCTTCTATTTTCACACTGACAATCGCCGTAAGACCTTCCCGGATATCTTCACCGGAAAGATTTGGCTCACTGTCTTTTAGTAATTTATTTTTTCTTGCATAGTCATTAAAAGTCTTGGTCAATGCATTCCGGAAACCTACAATATGAGTTCCTCCTTCCGGAGTTGTAATATTATTTACGAAGCCATAAGTATTATCACTATAAGAATCATTGTGCTGCATCGCTACTTCTACCTGTACGTTATTCACTGTTCCTTCACAGTAAATAACATCTTCATAGAGAGCTGACTTACTCTTATTCAGATAGGTTACAAATTCCTTGATTCCTCCCTCATAATGGAAAGTTTTTTCTTTCACCCCATCTTCTTCTCTTTCATCCCTTAAGATGATTTTCAGTCCTCTGGTAAGAAATGCCATCTCCCGGAAACGCTGTTTCAATACATCATAATCAAAGACCGTTTCTTCAAATATCGTGCCATCCGGCATAAATGTAACCTTTGTCCCGGTCTTTCCCTCTTCACATTGTCCGACAATCTCTAATTTCTGAACGACTTTTCCACGCTCGTATCTCTGTTTATATACCTTTCCCTCATTACATATTTCTACTTCCAGCCAATCAGACAATGCGTTGACGACAGATGCACCTACACCATGAAGCCCGCCGGATACTTTATATCCCCCTCCTCCGAATTTTCCTCCCGCGTGAAGGACGGTAAATACAACTTCGACGGCAGGAAGACCTGATTTATGGTTAATTCCAACGGGAATCCCACGTCCATTATCGACTACAGTTACTGAATTGTCTTTATTTATTGTTATTACAATCGTATCACAGAATCCTGCAAGTGCTTCATCCACTGAATTATCTACAATCTCATAGACCAGATGATGGAGTCCCCGCGATGAAGTACTTCCAATATACATACCCGGCCGCTTTCTTACAGCTTCCAAACCTTCCAGAATCTGAATCTCGTCCGCACCATACTCATGTTGTACCTTCTCTGTACTCATATTCTCCTCCTAATTTTCTTTTACTACCTGTCCTTCCCGGACATGGAATATTTTGTTTATAGAAAATCTGTGATTTACAAACTCATCCACGCCTGTACAGGTAATCAAAGTTTGTATATCATTAATGCTGTCTAATAAATAGTTTTGCCTGTGTTTATCAAGTTCAGACAATACATCATCAAGTAAAAGAATCGGTTTATCCTTCGTTGCTCTTTTTACTAACTCTATCTCTGAAAGCTTTAAAGAAAGTGCTGCCGTCCTCTGCTGTCCCTGAGAACCAAATTTCCGGATATCTATATCCTCATTCAAAAAACAAATATCATCTCTGTGAGGACCGACGGATGTGCTTCTCATTCTAATATCTCTTTCTCTGCTCTTCTTCAACGCCTGCTCCAGCGCATAAATACCGATAGACGGCTCATACAATAGTTTTATCTTTTCTCTGCCTCCGGTAATTTTTTTATGTACTATAGAAATTATTTCATTTACTTGTTCTATAAATTTCTTTCTTCTTTCTATTATTTTAGTACCATATTCAATTAATTGTAAATCCCATATATCTAAAGTACCCAAAAGGTCTTCCTGATTACCAATATCTTTTAATAAATGATTTCTTTGATTTACAATACGATTATAATTAGCAAGATTTTTGAGATATACCTTATCAAGCTGTGATAATTCCAAATCCAGAAATCTTCTTCTTTCAGAAGGACCATTTTTTATAATATTCAGATCCTCCGGAGAAAAAAATACAATATTCACAATTCCGAACAATTCACTTGCTTTTTTGATTGGTATTTTATTAATAGCAATACCTTTCGGACTATTTTTTTTCAGATGCATATCAATCTGATAAGTAGTTCCATTTCTGTCGATGATTGCTTCTATATGTGATTCTTCTTCCCCAAATCGAATCATATCTCTGTCCTTAGTCCCACGATGAGACTTTGTAGTACCACACATATAAACAGATTCCAGGATATTTGTCTTTCCCTGGGCATTATCGCCATAGAAAATATTGGTTGATGGATCAAAATCCAAAGTCAATAAATCATAATTTCTGAAATTCTTCAATTTTAAAGACTTAATCTTCAATTTTTATCTCTTCCCCATCATAAGATACGATATCTCCGCCATATAATTTTTTTCCACGACGAGTTTCCGTAACTCCATTCACCTTTACCATTCCATCCTGAATTACTTCTTTTGCCTCTACTCCTGATTCTACAAGACCACACGCTTTTAAAGCCTGTCCAAGTTTGATAAATTCTTCTCTCAATTTTATAGTTTCCATCTGTTCTCCTATATTGCATTAAAATTAACCGGTAAAATTAAATAAATATAATTTTCATCTTCATCCTTAATAAAGCATGGAGCTTTTGCATTCATCAAATAAAGATCTACTTCTTCGTCATCAATAACACGGAGCGCATCAATCAAAAATTTGGGATTGAATCCTATCATTAAATCTTTTCCCTCTTTATTTATCACAATATCTTCGTTCATGGAGCCAAGCTGTGATTTAATTTTTAACTCCATAATTTCATCGCCTATATTAATGATAATCGGTTTTTTATCTCCTTCTTTTACCAAAAGAGTTGCTCTATCGATACAATTTAACAATTCTTTTTTATTTATCTTAACCTTCGTCTCATAGTCATTGGAAAGCATCTGATCAATTTTAAAATATTCTCCCTCAATTAATCTGGATACGACTACCGTCCTGTCGAATTCAAACACAATATGATTATTTGTAAAGTACATACATACTTCACTTTCTGCTTCTCCTGAAAGAATCTTGCTTACTTCCATAAGCGTTTTACCCGGGACTACAATTTTTTTGTCAGAATATTGCTGTTTTAATTCAATCTTACGAATAGAAAGTCTGTGTCCATCTAAAGAAACAACTCTCAAAATGTTATCATGAATTTCAAACAATTCACCAGTCATTAATTTATTACTTTCATTATCCGCTATGGAAAATATTGTCTGTCTTATTACTTCTTTTAATGTGAATTGTGATACTACTATAGTTTCGTTTTTTTCTATAATAGGCAGATAAGCAAAATCTTCTCCTGATTTACCTGAGATATTAAATTTAGCCTTTTCGCAGGTAATTGTTGTCTGAAGATTTTCATCAGTTTCTATTATAACATCATTATCCGGTAGTTTTCTTACGATTTCTGAAAATATTTTTGCATCTATGGCAATCATACCGTGTTTGATAATTTCTCCTTCTATTTCTGTCTGAATTCCTAATTCCATGTCGTTAGAAGTGAGCTTTATCACATCCATATTCGCGTCAATTAGTATACATTCCAGAATAGGCATAGTTGTTTTAGAAGGAACTGCCTTGGAAACAATATTTACACCTTTTACAAGATTCGATTTACTGCAAACAATTTTCATCTGTGTATAACTCCTTTCACACGCTGTGTTATATATATAAATATAAAAAATTCCGTCTTAGTAGTAGTAGGGGATGTGAATTCGTGGATAACCCCTCTGAACCCGCTAAATAAGGGAGGTTTCGGTTCTGAAAAGTATGTGGAAATGAAGAGAAAATTATGTGAGTGGATTGGGGAAAAAATTTGTCGTTTTTTGAAGAAATGTGTTTTCCACAATTATCCACAATCTAATCACAAGTTGTCCACATAGTTTTGAACATTTAAACAGGATTGATTTTTTTCTTTATTATATCGACGGTATTGTTTAATGTTTCATCTTTTTTTATTTCCGAAGCAATTTTATTAACGCCGTGATTAATAGTAGAGTGATCTTTTCCTCCCAGCATCAGACCAATAGACTTCAAAGGAGTATCGGTCATTGTGCGGCACAAATACATAAAAATTTGTCTTGGAAGAGCAATTTCTGCATTTTTTTTCTTACTCTTCAAGTCAGCAATGGAAACTCCGAAATGTTCAGAAACAATATCCAAGATTAATTCAGGAGTTACCGCTCTGTTATTTTCAGAAGAAATAATATCCTTCAGGGCTTCAGCAGCCAATGATATATTAATTTCTTTCTTATATTGCTCCAGCTTATAAAGAGCAATCAATTTATTAAGGGAGCCTTCCAGCTCACGAATATTTGTCTTAACATTCGAAGCGATGTATTGAAGTACATCATTGGGAATGTTATATTTCTCCAGATGATCTAATTCTATCTTTTTCTGCAGGATTGCCATCCTTGTTTCGTAATCAGGAGAAGAAATATCAGCAATAAGCCCCCATTCAAATCTGGTCCGAAGCCTTGCCTCCAGAGTCTCAATGTCTTTGGGAGGGCGGTCGCTTGAGATGATGATCTGCTTTCCTAAAGTATGCAGATGGTTAAAAGTATGGAAGAATTCTTCTTGCGTACTTTCTTTTCCAATCAGAAATTGGATATCATCAATAAGCAGGACGTCTATATTCCGGTATTTGTCACGGAAATCTGCCATGGATGTCTCTTTGCTGTTTTTCAGTGAAGCAATCAGTTCATTGGTAAAGGATTCGCTGGTTGCATATAAAACCTTTTTTTTCGGATTAATATCTAAAATATAATGCGCAATGGAGTGCATCAAATGTGTCTTTCCAAGTCCTACCCCTCCGTACAGGAATAGTGGATTATATACTTCTCCAGGAGATTCAGCTACTGCTACCGATGCAGCATGTGCAAAATTATTATTATTACCTACTACGAATGTATCGAAAGTATATTTTGGATTGAGTCCCGCTTTCTCGGCGGCAGATTTTGTTTTCTTTTTTTCTGCTGGTTTTGAAGATGTTTCGTCTATATCTCCCAGTCTGTCATCATCTTCCGCAATAAAAATAATATCAAATTCTGTTCCTGTTATTTCTGCGATAGCAACTTTAAGATGAAGCATATATTTTTTTTCTATGTAGTCAATACTTGCATTCATATTAACAAGAATATAGACAGTATTGTCTACAACCTTGTATACTTTTAAAGGTTTAATCCATGTTGTGAATGAAACATTGGATAAATCAAGTTCCACACGCAGATGTTCAATTATCTCCATCCATTTTTCTTCAACAATGTTCATAATTATTTTAGCTCCTGAATTGTATTGCATTTTGTTGGTATGCGTATTCTATTTTATTTTACATCAAAATAAATATTTAAGCAATGAAAAAAGAATGTGGATAACTTGTGAAAGAAGTAAAATAAGTAAAATATAGGAAAAAAGAAATGAAAAAAAACATAAAAAAGTAAGTTATCCACATGTTTTGATAAAGATATCCACAAAATGTTGATAAGTGTGTATAAGTGAAAAAGAAAAAATTAAGGAAATCCTTATATTTGCTTGACGTTTGGGCTTTTTTTTAATATAATTAGATGCGATGTCTTAAAGAGAAAAAGGGGACAAACCCATGTAAAATATAAGGGAGGTGGATTATCAATGAAAATGACATTCCAGCCAAAAAAGAGACAGAGATCTAAGGTTCATGGTTTCAGAGCAAGAATGAGAACAGCAGGTGGAAGAAAAGTGCTTGCAAGAAGAAGAGCAAAAGGAAGAAAACAATTATCAGCGTAGGCCGCATATATGTGGCCTTTTCTTCTATGAAAATCAGGGGAAAAAGTGATGAGATTTTCCGAATCTTTAAAAAAAAATAGTGACTTTCAGACAGTTTATAAAAAAGGAAATTCCAATGCGAACAAATATCTGGTAATGTATATAATGAAGAATGGAATTGGAAAGAACAGACTGGGAATTTCCGTAAGTAAAAAAGTAGGGAACAGCATAGTCAGACATAGACTGACTCGATTAATACGTGAAAGCTATCGGCTGCAAGAAGAAAAGTTTCCATGTGGATTAGACATTGTAATTATAGCAAGAAGTTCGGCAAAAGGGAAAAGCTATAAAGAGATAGAAAGTGCGCTTCTCCACCTGGGACGGCTTCATAAAATTATAAATGAATAAGATGGAGTGAAGGCTGATGAAAAGGGTATTGATAGGTTTCATAAGATTTTATCAGAAATATTTGTCAGGTGCGAAAGGATATTCTTCCTGCAAATATTATCCTACATGTTCCAGATATGCTATAGAGGCAATAGAAAAGCACGGGGCTTTTAAAGGAGGGATTCTTGCTGTATGGAGAATCCTGCGCTGTAATCCTTTTTCAAAAGGAGGGTATGACCCCGTTCCGTAATTTTATGAAACTTTATTAGATGCAATTGGAGGAATTAAAGAGATGGGTATATTATTAGCCGCAGAAAGAGCGACTACGGCAAGCTGGCCGATTGTAGGACAGATTGCGTGGTTACTGGGTAAAGTGATGAACTTTATCTATACGACATTAGACAATTTATTGCCGACAGACAATGGTCTGATAGGATGGTCAATTATTATATATACGATTTTTGTGTATACATTAATGATTCCACTTACTGTTAAACAGCAGAAAACATCGAAGATGACTTCTGTAATGAATCCTGAAATACAGGCGATCCAAAAGAAGTATAAGAATAAAAAAGATCAGGCCTCTATGGTGAAGCAGCAGGAGGAAATTCAACAAGTATACGATAAATATGGAACTTCTACAATGAGCGGATGTCTTCCATTACTGATACAGATGCCGTTACTTCTTGCTTTGTATCCGGTTATTTATGATATGGAAACTTATGTACCTGCTATTAAAAATGCAGGAGCAGAAGTACAAAAATTCCTGACAATACCAAATATGTCCATGTCACCCTGGGAAATTATTAAAGTAAGAGATACATTTGACATGGCGCCGTGGCTTATCGTTATCAGTTGTATTGCACTTCCGGTTCTTTCCGGTCTTACACAGTTTATAAGTATGAAGTTATCACAGTCAGCGTCAGGTCAGTTGGATAAAGATAATCCGATGGCAGGAACTATGAATACGATGAATCTGACAATGCCTATTTTTTCTGTATTTATGGTATTTACATTTTCATCAGGTATTGGTGTATACTGGGTTATAAGCGCGGTTGTACGTTGTGTGCAGCAGATATTTATTAATAAGCATCTGAGTAAAATTTCAGTAGAAGATTTGATCGAAAAAAACAGAGAAAAAGCTGCTAAGAAGCAAAGAAAACGTGGAGAAAAGGCTGAGAAGATCAATGAAATGGCACAGACGAATACAAGAAGTATTAAGAATACAGCAAAACAGTCCACAATAGCAGATGAAAAAAGGGAAGAAAAAGTAAGAGAAGCAGCCGAAAAGGCTATGAATGCGAAAGAAGGAAGTTTAGCTTCTAAAGCCAGCATGGTGAAGAAGTTTAATGAAAACAATAAGCGATAATAGATATGGAGGTAGTTTTAAATGGAAGAAATTACAGTATCTGCAAAAACATTAGATGATGCTATTACAGAAGCGTTGATTCAATTAGGAGTGACAAGCGACAAGTTAGACTATGATGTAATAGAAAAAGGAAGTTCCGGATTTCTTGGCATCGGAGCAAAACAGGCAGTAATCAAAGCGAGAAGAAAAGTTGAAGAAGAGCCTGTGAAAGAAGAAGTAAGAGAAGAAATAAAGAAAGAAACAAAAAAAGAAACAAAGAAAGAATTTAAGAAAGAAAATAAAAAAGATAATAGAAAAGATTTCAAAAAGGAGCCAAAGGCAAAGGAAGAGCCAAAAGCAGAACCCAGGAAAGAACCAAGAAAAGAAGCAGAACTCGCAAAGGTTGAGGATGCTACAATAAAAGCCTGTGAAGAATTTCTTCATAATGTATTAGATACGATGGGAATGAAAGTAGATATTACTTCAGAAGTAGATGAAGAAGGAGCTCTTAGTATCAATATGGATGGAGAGAACATGGGAATTCTTATCGGAAAGAGAGGACAGACGCTAGATTCTCTTCAGTATCTTACTAATCGTGTTGCCAATAAGACACAGGAAGGATATGTAAGAGTAAAGTTGGATACGGAAGATTATAGAAGAAGAAGAAAAGAAACTCTTGAGAATCTTGCAAAGAACATAGCACATAAAGTAAAGAGAACAAAAAAGACAATTTCTCTTGAACCTATGAATCCATATGAGAGAAGAATTATTCATTCTGCTCTTCAGTCAGACAGAAATGTTAAAACACACAGCGAAGGAGAGGAGCCTTACCGCCGCGTAGTTGTTACATTAGTAAGAAAGTAAAGATAAGGGGCTGTTGTAAAATCAGAAGTTTATTAACTGTCAGTTTTACAGCAGCCTGTTTTATTATAAGAAAGGTTGTAAATATATGAATCAGGATTTATCTCAAACGATTGCAGCAATTTCCACAGCAATGACAGAATCAGGAATCGGGATCGTTAGAATGAGCGGAGAAAAAGCATTTGCAATTGCTGACAAAATATATAAGAGTAAGAATGGAAAAAAGCTCTTATCACAGCAAAAATCTCACACCATTCATTATGGATATATTGTAGATGGAGAAGATACTATTGATGAAGTTCTGGTTATGTTGATGAGAGGTCCACATAGTTATACAGGAGAAGATACCGTTGAAGTGAATTGTCACGGAGGGATCCTTGTTGTTAAAAAAGTGTTGGAGACGGTAATTAAATACGGAGCAAGACCTGCACAGCCCGGAGAATTTACAAAAAGAGCTTTTTTAAATGGAAAAATGGACCTGTCGCAGGCAGAAGCAGTTATAGATATTATCCAGTCCAAAAATGAATATGCATTAAAGAGTTCTGTGAGTCAGTTAAAAGGGAATATAAAGAGTAAAATAAATGAAATACGAAGTGAAATCCTTTATCATACTGCATTTATAGAAACAGCTTTGGATGACCCGGAACATATTAGTGTGGATGGATATGGGGATAAATTAAAAGTAATTGTGGATAAGCATTTAAATGAGATTGAAAAATTACTTGCTTCGGCTGATGACGGAAGAATAATAAAGGAAGGAATTAATACGGTTATCCTGGGAAAGCCTAATGCAGGAAAATCTTCACTTTTAAATGTACTTGTGGGTGAAGAGAGGGCAATTGTAACAGATGTTGCAGGAACAACAAGAGATGTGATTCAGGAAACAATTAATCTGCAGGGAATATCTTTAAATATCATGGATACGGCAGGTATCAGAAGTACAGAGGATATTGTAGAAAAAATAGGAGTAGATAAGGCAATTCATCATGCGAAAGAAGCAGATTTGATTATTTATGTAATAGATGCATCAACAAATTTGGATGAAAATGATGATAAAATATTAAAAATAATAGAAGAAAAAAAGACTATTATCTTGTTAAATAAATCTGATTTAGATATGATGATAAGAAAAGAAGATATAGAACATATTTTGCCGGGAAAGGCTTTTGTTCCAATTATTGAAATTTCAGCAAGAAGCAAAAAAGGAATTCTTGAATTTGAGGATACTTTGAAAGAAATGTTTTATAAAGGAGATCTTTCTTTTAATAACGAAATTTATATCACGAATGTAAGACAAAAGACTGCTCTTCAGGATGCATATGAGAGTCTTATTAGAGTGAAAGAAAGTATAGAGAACGGAATGCCGGAAGATTTTTATTCCATTGATTTAATGGATGCATATGAATTTCTTGGAAGTATTACAGGAGAAACAGTAGGAGAAGATTTGATTGATGAGATATTCAGTAAATTCTGTATGGGAAAATAAAGATAAATATGATGTAGTTGTTATTGGAGCGGGACATGCGGGATGCGAGGCGGCTCTTGCAGCCGCACGGTTAGGATTTAGGACAATTGTGTTTACTGTTAGTGTAGACAGTATAGCTCTGATGCCCTGCAACCCTAATATCGGAGGAAGTTCTAAAGGACATCTGGTAAGAGAGGTGGATGCCCTTGGCGGAGAGATGGGAAAAGTAATAGACAGAACTTTTATTCAGTCAAAAATGCTGAATAAGTCAAAAGGGCCTGCGGTTCACTCACTTCGTGCCCAGGCAGATAAGGCTTTATATAGCCGGACAATGCGTCAGGTTCTGGAAGCGCAGGAAAATTTAGAGATTAAGCAGGCAGAAGTAGTAGATATACTAACAGAAAATCATGAAGTTACGGGTGTAATGACATTTTCAGGAGCAGTTTATCATTGCAAAGCGGTCATCCTTTGTACGGGAACTTATTTGAAAGCAAGATGTATATATGGAGAAGTTAGCAATAATACTGGTCCAAACGGATTACAGGCAGCAAATTATCTGACGGATTCATTAAAAGAACTTGGAATAAAGATGTACCGTTTTAAAACAGGAACACCGGCAAGAATTGATAAAAATTCTGTAGATTTTACAAAAATGGAAGAACAGTTTGGTGATGAAAGAATTGTGCCTTTTTCTTTTACTACGAATCCAGAAGATATACAAAAAGATCAGGCGTCATGCTGGCTTACTTACACAAATGAGAAAACTCACGATATAATTAGAGCTAATCTTGACCGCTCCCCTCTTTTTTCAGGAATGATAGAGGGTACAGGTCCGAGATATTGTCCGTCTATTGAGGATAAAGTAGTAAAATTTTCTGACAAAAATCGCCATCAGGTGTTTATTGAGCCTGAAGGACTGGAAACAAATGAAATGTATATTGGAGGAATGTCTAGTTCATTGCCTGAAGATGTACAATATGCAATGTACAGGACTGTGCCGGGTCTGGAACACGTAAAAATTGTAAGAAATGCTTATGCAATAGAATATGATTGTATCGATGCAAGACAATTAAAACCTACGCTGGAGTTTAAAAATATAAAAGGACTATTCAGTGGAGGACAGTTTAATGGAAGCTCGGGCTATGAAGAGGCTGCTGCACAGGGGTTAATTGCGGGGATTAACGCTGCAAGGATGCTTCAAGGAAAAGAAGGAATTATAATAGACCGATCCCAGGCCTATATAGGCGTTTTGATTGATGATCTTGTTACAAAGGAAAGTCATGAACCTTACCGGATGATGACTTCCAGAGCAGAATATCGTCTTCTTCTTCGTCAGGATAATGCGGATCAGAGACTTACGGAAATAGGATATGAAATAGGTCTTATTTCTCAGCAAAGATATGAGAGATTTTTGAAAAAAGAATCATATATTGAAAAAGAAATAAAACGCCTGGAGCATGTAAATGTAGGAGCAAATTCTGTTACAAAAGAATTGTTGGAAAAATACGGAAGTACCCCCTTAAATTCCGGGTCAACAATTGTAGAGTTAATAAGGCGTCCGGAGTTATCGTATGAGATATTAAAACCTCTGGATAAGGATAGACCTGAATTTCCTGAAGATATGGAAGAAGAAATTAAAGAACAAGTAGACATAAACATTAAGTATGATGGATATATAAAGAGACAGAAAAAACAGGTAGAACAATTTAAAAAGCTTGAGAGTAAAAAAATTCCTGAAAATATTGATTATGATAAAATTAAAAGTCTAAGAATAGAGGCTGTTCAAAAATTGAAAGAATTAAAACCTCTATCCATAGGACAGGCATCAAGAATTTCCGGAGTATCTCCTGCTGATATTTCAGTTTTATTGGTTTATCTGACAAGTCATCAATTATAATTTTTAAAAGGAAAAGGTTACTATTCACAGTCAATTTGAAATCCAATATGGATTTGTCGTGCTTGCACGTAAGAAGATATATTGGATTTCAAATCAGGACTGTGGAGCAGTCACCCCACTCGCATAAGCAGTCTTAGCTCCTTCAGGAGCGAGACTGGAGCATCGATGATGCGACGAGTGCGCATGTTGGTGGGGTGCTGTGAATAGTAACAGGAAAAGTTATATGAGTAAAATATTTGAAAGAAAGTTAAATGAATTAGGTGTTGAACTTACGGATAATATGAAGCGTCAGTTTGATATTTATTATGAAATGCTGACAGAATGGAATAAGGTAATGAATCTTACTGGAATAACAGAATATGAAGAAGTAAATGAAAAACATTTTATCGATAGCCTGTCAATTGTAAAAGTTATAGATATGTCTAAAATTGATAAAATAATTGATATAGGAACTGGTGCCGGTTTTCCTGGAATGCCATTAAAAATTGCATTTCCACATTTGAAAGTTACATTATTGGATTCATTAAATAAAAGAATAAAATTTCTGGATGCTGTGATAGATGAATTAAAATTAGAAGAGATAGAAACAATTCATGGTCGGGCCGAAGATTATGCAAGGAAGGAGCAATATAGGGAAAATTATGATTTATGTGTTTCCAGAGCTGTTTCTAATTTATCTACTTTGTCTGAATATTGTCTTCCTTACGTAAAAAAAGAAGGGGTATTCATTTCTTATAAATCAGGGGATATTGAGGAAGAATTATTAAAGTCAAAAAAGGCAATTCAGATACTTGGAGGAAGAGTAGAGGATGTCGTGAAATTCAGTCTTCCTGAGACAGATATTCATCGATCTTTTGTGAAAATAAGAAAAACATCTGCAACAAAGAATAAATATCCACGTAAAGCTGGTTTACCGGCAAAAGAGCCATTGTCATAATAACAATGGCTCTTTTTTAATGTTTCACGTGAAACATCGGAATTAGATTTTTACAACTTTGTGCATGGCTGATATTTTAAAAATGTTTCACGTGAAACATTTAGTAGATATTATCGTTAAGAAGTGCTATAATAGAATGGTGGCAATAAAAACAAAGAAAATAAAGCTTGAAAGGTGAGTATAATATGGGAAGGATTATAGCAATTGCCAATCAAAAGGGCGGAGTGGGAAAGACTACTACCGCAATAAACTTATCGGCATGTTTAGCTGAAAAGGGACAAAAAGTTTTAGCTGTTGATATCGATCCACAAGGAAATATGACAAGTGGCCTTGGACTGGAAAAAGAAGCAGTTGATAAAACTATATATGATTTGATGATTGGCGAAGCAACAATCGAAGATGTAATATATAAAGAGGTAATAGAAAATCTTGATATATTACCAACGGATATTAATTTATCCGGGGCAGAAATTGAATTGATTGGTACAGATAATAAGGAGTTTATTATAAGAAATGAAGTACATAAGGTGAAAGAAGAATATGATTTTATTATTATTGACTGTCCTCCGTCATTAAGTGTACTGACAATCAACGCAATGACTACGGCAGATACAGTGTTAGTTCCAATTCAATGTGAATATTACGCGTTGGAGGGATTAAGTCAGTTGATTCATACAATTGAATTAGTGAAAGAGCGCTTAAATCCCGGATTAGAAATGGAAGGGGTTGTGTTTACTATGTATGATGCAAGAACGAATCTGTCATTACAAGTGGTCGAAAATGTCAAAGATAATCTAAATCAAACTATTTATAAGACTATTATTCCAAGAAATATAAGATTAGCAGAAGCACCAAGTTATGGAATGCCGATTAACAAATATGATTCAAAATCAACAGGGGCTGATAGCTACAGAAGATTGGCGGAAGAAGTGATAAATAAATAGTAAATTCGGAGGATATAATATGGCAGTAAAAAAGAAAGGTTTGGGAAAAGGACTTGACAGTTTGATTCCTGATAATAAAATAGAAGTTAAGACATCTGTCCCAAATGCCGGTGGCGAGCAAATGATGAAAATAAACATGGTTGAGCCTAACAGAGAACAACCCAGAAGAAATTTTGAAGAAGATTCTTTATTAGAACTCGCCGATTCAATTAAGCAGTTTGGTGTATTACAACCTTTAATTGTAAGAAAGAGAAAAGACTATTATGAAATCATTGCCGGAGAACGACGCTGGCGTGCAGCTAAAATGGCAGGAGTTAAAGAAATTCCGGTTATCATTAAAGACTTTACGGAGCAAGAAGTATTAGAAATAGCCCTGATTGAAAATATACAGAGAGAAGATCTTAATCCGATTGAAGAGGCAATGGCATTTAAAAGACTTCTGACTGAATTTAATTTAAAACAAGATGAAGTAGCGGAACGTGTCTCTAAGAGTAGGACGGCGGTCACAAATTCTATGCGTCTTTTGAAATTGGCCGAAAAAGTGCAGCAGATGGTTATTGATGATATGATTACAACCGGGCATGCCAGGGCACTTTTAGCAATTGAAGATCCAGAATTACAATACAATCTTGCTAATAAAATTTTTGATGAAAAATTAAGTGTACGTGAGACGGAAAGTCTGGTAAAATCAATAAAGAACCCAAAAGAACCAAAGCAAAAGAAAATGGTAAAGAATGCATTTATATATGAAGATTTGGAAGATAAGATGAAACAAGTACTTGGAACTAAAGTAAATGTATTGGCGAAAGGAAATGGTAAAGGCAGAATTCAGATAGAATATTATTCTGATGCAGAATTAGAAAGAATGTTTGAAATGATTATGTCACTTCAGAAAGGAGAATAGAATATATGGAAAGTAGTATACTTGCAAAGCTTGGATTTGATCCAGCGTATATTTTCCTTTTTTTAATAGCGTTGATTATTATTTTATTTGTATTATACGTAAATCTATCATTAAAATATGATAGATTAAAAAATAGCTACGGCGCGTTTATGAAAGGGAAAAATGGTAAGAATTTAGAGGAAAGTATTTTAGACAGGTTTGTTGAAATAGATACACTTGCTAAGATTACAAAACAGAATCGTCAGGAAGTAAAAGAATGCAGCCGTAAATTCAATAATACTTTACAGAAAGTAGGAATTGTAAAGTATGACGCTTTTAATGAAATGGGTGGAAAGTTAAGTTTTGCAATAGCAATATTGGATGGAAAAAATAATGGGTATATAATGAATGCCATGCATAGCCGGGAAGGTTGTTACACATATATGAAAGAAATTGTGGGTGGCGAAAGTTATGTCGAATTGTCTGAGGAAGAGTCAGAAGCATTAGACAGAGCCATTTTCAGCGAGGCATATGATATGGAAGTAAAAGACACGATAGATTAAAAAAGAATGAGTATGAGGTGGAAAAATGTTAGATATTAAATTTGTTAGAATGAATCCGGATGTGGTAAAAGAAAATATTAAAAAGAAATTCCAGGATGATAAACTTCCATTAGTGGACGAGGTATTGGAATTAGATCAGAAGAATAGAGATATAAAGCAGGAAGTTGAAGCACTTCGGGCAGATAGAAATAAGATTTCTAAGCAGATTGGTGCATGCATGGCACAGGGAAAGAAAGAAGAAGCTGAAGAACTGAAAAAACAGGTGCAGGCAAATGCTGACCGTGTAGAAACATTGTCGGCTGAAGAAAAAGATGTAGAAGCAAGAATTAAGAAAATCATGATGACGATTCCCAATATTATTGATCCTTCTGTTCCAATCGGAAAAGATGACAGTGAAAATGTGGAAATTGAGAAATTCGGCGAGCCGGTAGTGCCGGAATATGAAATTCCATATCATACAGAAATCATGGAATCTTTTAATGGAATTGATCTTGAAAGTGCCGGAAAAGTAGCGGGAAATGGATTCTATTATTTGATGGGAGATATTGCGAGACTTCATTCAGCGGTTATTTCCTATGCACGTGATTTTATGATTGACAGGGGATTTACTTATTGCGTTCCTCCTTTTATGATTAGAAGTAATGTCGTAACAGGTGTTATGAGCTTCGCAGAGATGGATGCAATGATGTATAAGATTGAAGGAGAAGACCTGTATTTAATAGGCACAAGTGAGCATTCTATGATTGGTAAATTCATTGATACGATGCTTACAGAAGATCAGCTTCCGCAGACTTTAACAAGTTATTCTCCTTGTTTTAGAAAAGAAAAAGGAGCCCATGGTATTGAAGAACGAGGGGTATACCGAATTCATCAATTTGAAAAACAAGAGATGATTGTTGTATGTAAGCCGGAAGAAAGTAAAATTTGGTATGATAAATTATGGCAGAATACCGTAGACTTGTTCCGTTCCCTGGACATTCCGGTACGTACTTTAGAGTGTTGTTCCGGAGATTTGGCAGACCTGAAAGTAAAATCCTGTGACGTAGAAGCATGGTCACCAAGACAGAAGAAATACTTTGAAGTAGGAAGTTGTTCCAATTTAGGAGATGCACAGGCAAGAAGACTGGGAATCCGTGTAAAAGGCGAAGATGGAAGCAAATATTTTGCACATACCCTTAACAATACAGTAGTTGCTCCACCGAGAATGTTGATTGCATTTTTGGAAAATAATCTTCAGGAAGATGGTTCTGTATTGATTCCAAAGGTTCTTCAACCATATATGGGTGGAATGAGTAAAATTGAAAAGAAAAAATAAATTCATATTTTAAGGAAAAGCGTATGCATAAATATTTAAAAGCTATTGGATATGGCAACATCACTTCACAAAAACAGTTGAATGAATTTCTAAAAAAAGCAGAGGAGACATTTTCCAATCATGAAATAGTAGCAATGGAAGAAGAATTGGATTTTTGTGAGTATCAGAAAGAATGTGGCGCCGGGATTGGAATCAATTTGTGCGGAAGTCTTGATATTCGCGATAATTTTGAAAGACAGTATTATTCTCCCTACTTTATAGGAAGCGGAATTACAACATTTGCAGATGTAATTGTAGAACGTCGAATGGACAGAGATGCGTATGTAGGAATTTGTGAAGATTTGAAAGTGGGAATCAGCCTGATTTTTTATCTGCAGAATACATTAGAATATTTAATTGAAAGCAGATTTCATTCCCGGGAGGTTGCTCCTGTGTCCGTAACTTTTGCGGGACTTTGTAACGGGGGTACTATTTTACTGCCGATTATGAAGAATGAAGAGCAAGAAAAAATGCGAAAAAAGGAACTGAAGAATAGGAAGATGCTGCTGAGTGCTGCTAAGAATGGCGACCAGGTTGCGATGGAAAGTCTTACGCTTGAAGATATTGATACTTATTCAAAAGTTTCTCAGAGATTAATTACAGAAGATGTTTTCAGTATTGTGGATACATATTTTATGCCGTACGGGATAGAATGTGATCGATATTCCATCTTAGGAGAAATATTGGAAATGCATACAATTCAGAACGAAGATACAGGAGAAGAATTGTATGTTATGAGACTAGAAGTTAATGAACTGGAATTTGATGTGTGTGTTCCTATAAAAAATGTAATAGGGGAACCTGCTGTAGGACGTCGATTTAAAGGGAATATTTGGCTTCAGGGACGATTAAACTTTTAAGATGTGAATGGTAACGACTAATAACTTTAGGATAATAGGAGACGGGAAAATTTACTCGTCTCCTATTGATTTTCTGGTTATAAAATGGTAGAATAAATAAACGTGAGATAATTAGAACAAAGTGATTGAGAAAAGCGAGGTAAGCAAAAAATCGGTGATGTCCTCTTAGTTTAACGGATAAAACAAGCGCCTCCTAAGGTTACGTTACAACGGCCACCGGAGAAAAATTGAATATGGGATTGCAGTTCGACTTTCGTCGGGCTATAATCATAGATGACCATACGTCGCTATAGCTCAGTTGGATAGAGCGACCGCCTCCTAAGAGAAAGCCGAGGCATTCCCCAAAGGGAAAAATGAAAAACAACTTTCAGTTCGAATCTATTCTGAAAAATGCTAATGGTGACAACAAAGCATTCCCCAAATTGGGGAACGTTCTAATGTTACCAAATCAAAAAAATCTGTAGATTGACAACTCGAAATAGAGTTGATAATCTTATATATGGCCGAAGGGAAAAATCCCAGAAACCCAGTAAAATCAAGGGTTTGCGGCATGTGTCGTCATAGCTCAGCTGGATAGAGCACTCGCCTCCTAAGAGAAAGCCGAGGCATTCCCCAAAGGGAAAAATGAAAAACAACTTTCAGTTCGAATCTATTCTGAAAAATGCTAATGGTGACAACAAAGCATTCCCCAAATTGGGGAACGTTCTAATGTTACCAAATCAAAAAAATCTGTAGATTGACAACTCGAAATAGAGTTGATAATCTTATATATGGCCGAAGGGAAAAATCCCAGAAACCCAGTAAAATCAAGGGTTTGCGGCATGTGTCGTCATAGCTCAGCTGGATAGAGCACTCGCCTCCTAAGCGAGGGGTCGGAGGTTCAAATCCTCTTGGCGACGGGCTTCAAAGCGTTCGAAAATGTTAGCTGGATTAGCTGACAGCGAACGCTTTTGTTATTTTCTAATCACGTTCGTGACACAAAATTCCATTCAAAATGATCAATTTCCAGCTAACGCAATCCGATTTTTGTTAGCTGACAGCTAATCAAAATTACCGGTTTGCAAACATGGGTTTTAAGAAGTCCAGCTAACATTTGGGTTCCGCTCCGTTGTCACCCCTTATTCGGGGATGTAAATCAGAGAAAAGGCGGGAAAAGAAACAATCTCTCCCAAACCTGCAAACTGGAATTAGCTGAAACAGTATTCAATTCTATTAGCTGTAGCTAATGGTCAAACAGCAATGTCTGTTTGGAACTTTACTATCTATAAAAGTTCCAGGCAGGCATTTTTTATTTCCTGAATCCTGGAGGAAAGGAGTCAAGATGACTGAGCCAAACAGACAATCAGGAGAAAACGAAGAAAGAATCATAGAAATTGAGATTGAGCGTCTTCGTCCGTTCAAAGAGCACCCGTTTCAGGTAAAAGATGATAAGGAAATGTTTCTTTTGCAGGAAAGCATTGAGAAGTATGGAATTTTAAATCCGCTGATCGTCAGACCAGTACCGGATGGATACTATGAGATCATATCCGGTCACAGAAGAAAACATGCTGCGGAGAAACTGGGATACCGTAAAGTACCGGTAATCATCCGGGTATTAAGTGAAGATGATTCCATCTTGAGCATGGTAGATTCCAATCTTCACAGAGAACGGATCAGCTACAGTGAAAAAGCTTTTGCTTACAAACTGAAGAATGACGTATTAAAAAGAAAAAGTGGTCGAAAAAAGAGCCAAGTTGACCACAAAACACCAAGAAAGCGGGCAATAGAAATCATCAGTGAAGATTGTGGTGATAGCCCAAAACAAGTGCAGCGTTATATTTCACTGACAAAACTGATACCGGAAATGTTGCAGAAACTGGATGATGAGATTATTTCTTTTTGTCCGGCTGTAGAGATAGCTGCATTAAGTGAAAAAGAACAAAGAGAACTGCTTGTAGCAATGGAGTATGCACAGGCAATCCCATCACTCTCACAGGCCCAGAGGATTCGGCAACTGAGTAAAGAAAAACAGTTGTCACTGGAAAAGATGGAAGAGATCATGTGTGAAGTGAAAAAGGGTGAGATCACAAGAGTGGCATTCACAAACGAGCAGTTGCACAAGTATTTTCCAAATTCTTATACACCGGCAATGATGAAGCGGGAAATACTGGCACTGTTGAAATTATGGAAAAAAGAATCATGGGAAAGTTAAAGGAGGAAGAAATCATGTGTAAAGTTATATCCGTAGTAAACCAGAAAGGTGGCGTCGGAAAGACCACCACAACCGTAAATGTAGGCATTGGACTGGCAAGAGAAGGTAAGAAAGTGTTGCTGATCGACGCGGATCCACAGGGAAGTTTAACCGCAAGTCTTGGATATGAGGAACCGGATGATCTTCGCATCACATTGGCAACGATCATGATGGATGTCATCAACGAAGAAGAAATCTCTCTGGAAGATGGGATTTTACATCACCAGGAAAATGTAGATCTTCTCCCGGCAAATATTGAGCTTTCCGCACTGGAAGTAACGATGGGAAATGTTATGAGCAGAGAAATGATCATGAAAGAATATATCGATGCGATACGATGCCGATACGATTATATCCTGATCGACTGTATGCCGAGCCTTGGTATGATGACAATCAATGCACTGGTCTCTTCCGATTCTGTGTTGATACCTGTGCAAGCCGCATATCTGCCGGTGAAAGGACTTCAGCAGCTGATCAAGACCATTCTTACAGTAAAGAAAAGACTGAACCGGAAACTGGCGATTGAGGGCATTCTCCTGACTATGGTAGATTTCAGAACCAATTACGCAAGAGACATTGCATCGAGAGTACATACAACCTACGGAAGCCAGATTGAAGTATTTGAAAATGTGATCCCGATGTCTGTAAAAGCAGCTGAGACCAGTGCAGAGGGAAAAAGTATTTACATGCACTGTCCGAAAGGAAAAGTTGCCGAGGCATATATGAAATTGACACAGGAGGTTTTGAGTAATGAAAAATAGAAGTGGCGAAAAGATTAAACTGGCAAGTATTGATGAACTGCTTGGTGTGGTAAATGAAGAGTCAGCAATGGAGATAGAAATTAGTAAGATCCATCCGTTTAAGAATCATCCGTTCAAGGTGCTGGATGATGAAAAGATGCAGGATCTGGTTGAAAGTGTAAAGATCAATGGAGTACTGACTCCGGTACTGCTTCGCATGGATGAAAATGAAGAATATGAAATGGTATCCGGTCACAGAAGAATGCATGCAGCACAGCTTGCAGGACTTACGACTATTCCGGCAATCGTAAGAGAATTATCGGATGATGATGCCATTGTGGCGATGGTGGACGCTAACATTCAGCGAGAGGAACTGTTGCCGAGTGAGAAAGCTTTTGCTTATAAGATGAAATTAGCAGCTATGAAAAGACAAGCAGGAAGACCAAAAAGTAATTCTGGCCAAAATGACCAGAATTTAATAGGAACTGTATCTAGGGATGTATTAGCAGAGCAAGTTGGAGAAAGTTCTAAACAGATTCAGCGTTACATTCGCCTGACAGAATTGATTCCTGAACTTCTTGATCTGGTAGATAACAAAAAGCTTCAATTCACGGTTGCTGTAGATATCTCTTACATCGATAAGGAAGTACAGGGATGGATTTACGAATATATCTGCGACACAGGATTTATCAAACCAAAACAGATTGCAGCACTCAGAAATCAGCTGAATGATGGACCAATCAATCAGATCCAGATGTTATCAATTTTCAATAACTGTGTGATGGCAAAGAAAGTATCCCGGTCTCTTACTTTCTCAGAAAAGAAACTGACAAAGTACTTTCCGGATGATTATACAGCCAAAGATATGGAGCTGGTGATTGAATCATTATTAGAAAAATGGATGCAGGAACAGTCCTGTTAAGGATAGAAAATGCTAAGAAAATAAAGTCAAAGAAGTTTAAAAAGAGGACTTCTTAGCAAAAAATGAAAGGAGGAAACTATGGAGAAAAAAATGACATTTAATTATTTTTACGGTACCGAAGCTGATCAGTTCAGCTTCTACCGCATACCAAAAGCATTATTTACAGACAGTTATTTTAAAGATTTATCGAGCGATGCTAAAATTTTATATGGACTGATGTTGGATCGAATGTCTCTTTCCATCAAGAATCAGTGGTTTGATGACAAAAACAGAGCATATATCTATTTTTCCATCGAAGATATCATGGAATTACTGAACTGTGGCAGAAATAAAGCCATCAAATCCATGAGAGAACTGGATGATGAAACCGGAATTGGTTTGATTGAAAAACGCAGACAGGGATTTGGAAAGGTGAACGTCATCTACGTGAAAACCTTTATGCTTGAGAAAACAGATGAGAAAAAATTTGGAGAGGAATTAGAGAAGTTTAAAAAACAAACTTCTGTGGAAAATGAGGAATCTACAGAAGTTTACAATTCAAACTTCATGAAGTCCCAAAATCAAACTTCTAGAAGTCCCGAAAACAAACTTCAAGAAGTTTACATTTCAAACCCTAATAATACTAATCTTAGTGATACTGAAATGAATGATAATAAATCTAATCCTATCATATCTGTGGATGAGAAAAGATTTGATAGCGATAATCGCTCTGAGGATTATCAGGCTTATGAAAACCTTGTCAAAGAGACCATTGATTATGAATCACTGGAAGTAACCCATCATGACGATATGCGACAGGTAGATGAAATCGTGAACCTGATTGTAGAGACTGTGATGTGTAAAAATGACAAGATCTTGATTGCCAGCAACTGGTATCCGGCATCACTGGTGAAGAAAAAATTTCTGATGCTGACCTATTCACATATCGAGTATGTCTTACACTGTATGAGTGGTAACACCACAAAGGTGAAGAACATCAAGAAATATTTGTTAGCAGCCCTGTTTAATGCACCGTCAACGATGAACGGATATTATCAGGCAGAGGTGAACCATGATATGCCAGGACTGGTAAGATAGGAGGTACACATGTTTATTTTAAAACTTGCTGGAAAGATATTATTACTGCCGGTATGGCTGATCCTTTTTGTGATCGGCCTGGCAGTGAAGATGACAGTACAGACTTATGCGGTTGTAAGGGGAATCCTTGGTTTTATATTCACTTTGTTGATTATAGCGACTGCATACTGTTACCATGACTGGGTTCAGGTTGCATTCCTGTTTGTGCTGAGCACTATTCTGTATCTGATTCTGTTTGCAGGAGTGGTTGTAGATACTGTACTGGACATGACAAGAGAATGTATTATTGACTTTATTTTATCTTGAGGAGGATATGAAAATGAGTGAAAAGAATGATTTTATACAATTACCACCAATCAAAAAAGACACACCGTCCGAAGTGGTCTCAATGATCTGGCAATATTTGAAATTACCTGAGGAATCCAGAAAGAGAGTGACGGCAGATCTAATTGATGTGGATGAAAATTGTGAGAAGGAAGATTTTCAGATTCCAGATCTCTATGACATCGTTCCAAAAGAAGAAATCGCGGAATTTGAAGAAACTATGCGTAAAATTATAGCAGGAATTATTTCTCAGGCCAGCAGTGTTGCCACCTGGGTGTATGTACAGAAATATGTGAAGCACAAAACTCTGGATGAAATGCTGCAAGAATGGAAAGGGGCAAGCCAGTTTATTATTGTCATGGATACCTGGTTCGAAAGATTGATGGCAGAATAATAGATGCTGTGATAGAATGAAGAAAACGATTTGAAGTGCAAATCGATATTTTATGAAGAAAAATGGATAATTATAAAATGAATGCAGATGATGAATTACTAAAGAATTTGGATAAATTGCACACAACAGAATTAGGCGTAGAACGCATTAAAAGAAATCTGTTTTTAGATACAGATGATGTAGTCGTCTGGTGTAAAGCTAAAATCGATTCTGTAAAGGCTGTAATCACAAGAAGTGGGAAGAACTGGTATGTGAATATAGATAACTGTATCATAACTGTAAATGCTTATAGTTATACGATTATTACGGCACATAGGGAAAAGAAATGAAATATACAATTCGTGAATTAGAAGCATTTTCAGTTATAGGACAAGAAAGATGATAATTGGAGAGTTCAGGAAGTATTAGCAAAGGCATTTGATGAATTTTGCAAAAATACAGGATATGAAAAAGCACTTCCGACCATTGATGAATGGTTAGAAAATGATAATCCAAATACGAGGAGAGAATATTAAAAATGGGGAAATTAATCTTTTTTTTAATTACAGTTTTGTTTATTAGTATAGCCACAAAATTATATAAAGGTCAATGGAGTTGGTTTATACCCGAATATAATATGCTTCCTGAGGACAAAAAAAAAGAATATAACAAAAATAAACTTTGTAGGGCATATTCATATTGTATGATTATATGTGCCTTAGCAACTTTTTTACTGCTTCTAAATGAATTTTTTCCATCGAATATACTTTTTGCAATTTCTTGTGGTTTGTTTGTAATATCTATGTTTTTTTTGATTTTTTGGATGCTTATAAACAATGGTGGGAAAAAGTAGGAATAATGCTTAAATCAGCTTTAATGAAAATATTGAGTATTGTATCAAATATTTTAACAAGATAGGTTATATTAATAGATACGGGATAGTTAATTCCAATTATTACTAGTGTTGAAAAAATGTACTTGAAGGGGTTCTTTTATGATGAAATTAAAATGATTCTAGAAGAACCTTTTATTGAATAAGAAATCCAAGGAAATCACTTGCTATCCACAGCATCACAAACTAAAGAGAAATGGCTTTCCGTATGTAAGTAGGTAATCATTCGTATCTGTTTTTCACTACATTTTTCTGATACAATCACTTCAGAACAAGAAAGGAACTGTAAGCCGGTGTGTTTAACGGAGAGGCGAATATGAATTTTTGAGAGAAATTTTAAAACCGTCTCATTGCATGAGTATATTTATTGAGATATGATTGGCTTGGAGGTGATACTTATGGCAAATGAAGATAAAAAAGATTTTAATGCTATGCTTATGGATAGCAAGGATATGCCTAAAGTCCAAATAATAACAGATGAAAAAAGCATTGAAAAATATGGTGGAGATAAAATGTACTTTGCCCCACCTATTGACTATGACAAAGTAATGCGACTTGTGCCTTGTGGTAAATTGCTTACTGTAGGTACAATAAGAGATTACTTTGCTAAACAAAGCGGTGCTGATTTTACAGAGCCAATCACAGCCGGAATTTTTGTTTCAATAGTTGCATGGGCGAGTTATCAGCGTGCAGAGGATAAAACCCCTTATTGGAGAACATTAAAAGCAAATGGAGAATTAAATGCAAAGTATCCCGGAGGAATTGAGGCACAAAAGGAAATGCTTGAAAATGAGGGACATACTGTAGTACAAAAAGGAAGAACTAATATTAAGTATTATGTTAAGGACTACGAAAAAGCATTATTTACATTGTAATAGATAATGTCAAACTTCAGTTTGCAGAGCTGACAGTTTATGATTATATCAAAGTAAGATAATTACAATCAATAACGCCGGTGCGGGATTTTGATATCCAGTACCGGCGTTATTGATTCCACAGGGGCTTGGGGGTGTAGCCACCAAATATATTATTAATTTTTTTCTTCAGAAAGTTTGTTAAGGATCCACTCCCGATTGATAACAATGTCCTCATCATCTCGAAGATCCTTGAAATCATCGCAGTGTGAAGAAGCAAATTCATACATATTGTCAATGTCAACTGCACCAGTGATCTCACCCTTATTAATGATTACAAGAATATTAGTTCCATCGTCATCGACAGCAAAGCGCAGTTCATCAAATTCTTTATCAGGATCATTTTTGAGAATAGAATCTGTCGCAAGCAATTTAACAAGTTCCATTATCCTGTCATCCTTACCAGCATCAAAGATCTGGATCTTTTCAACGAGCTGATTTGCTGATGTCACAATCCGGTTTAAGTACTTTTCGGTATGAAAATCAGCCAAAGCATTTTTTTCATAAAATATTTCATATGTTTTCTCTACTTCTGATTCAGGAACCAGATAAATCATGACAAGATCTTCCATCTGGTGATAGAGTATAGGGTAGTTTAAACGGAAGGTCTCTCCACAGTTCGGGCAGGTATAAAGGAAAATAGACTGATTAAGTACCTTCTCCTTCATTTCAGGATCCAGGACAGTATTAATGCTGTCCCAGACTTCAAAATCTCCATCATGATGACAGGAAGGGCAGATTATCTTTTCCATATGATGTTTTGACATAAATAATCCCCCTTTCAGTGAGATAAATCTATATTTTTCTATTGTAGAATAAGCGTATCCTTATATTATTTCGCCAGAAAATTACTCTGTATCTCCATCGGCATATGATAAGCCTGGCCTCGTTTTGTCAGGCTGTATAGTTTAAAGCTCATGAGTTCCGGAGTTGCATTCAAAGAGCTGCAGAGTCCGAAATAATCCAAGTCTTCGTTCTGAACCATATCTTCGATCTCCTCATCATCAATCAGTAGATCGGCAGCAAACAGATTGGCCTGATATTCTGTATTATCCGTCATATTGTAGAGTGTATCATCTTGCATTGGAGCCATTTTCAGCTGGGAACGATGCAGGATGATATGTCCTAATTCATGAGCGGCAACAATCATCTTTTCTTCTTCTGAAAGGAAACTACTGATCATGACATAGATTGTCTTACAGCTCATGAAGCAATAGCCTTTCAGTGTTTTATATCTTGAAGTTTCCCCAACAACAATGTTCATCTGATTCATGATCTCAAAGGGATCCCTGGTGCCATATTTCTTGATTAATTTCTTTGTTTCTGTATATATGTAAGTGTTTCTCAAATAAATCACCTCAAAAGTAAAAAATAAAAAGGGCAGAAATATCCTTGTAACTATAAGGTAACAGATTAGGTGTACAATAATTCCGCCTTCTATTATTTTTCCTCTTGGTTTTTCAGATATTTTTTCGGTGTAAATTTCTTTGCACGTCTTTTGGAATCCAGATAAAGGCTCTGAATCTCATCCATAAAAGCTATTTTATCTTCGTCTGTCAGTGATCCACCGGCAAACATAGCTGCAGCCTGTTCCAGAATCTGCTGAGCCTGTCTGGCACCACGGTTACCAAACTGTTCGGATGCTTCTGTGATAAAAGCTTCATCTTCACTCATGAGATAAGAAACATCACACTGTAATGCATCTGCCAGTTTCTGATACAGAACATTTTGTTTTGGAAAACGTCCTTCTACTTCCCAGGATCGAATGGTCCTATATGAAACACCAACCATACTGGCCAGTTCCTGCTGACTCATCTTTTTTTCTTTTCTTAATGATCTTACTTTTTCACCGAATGTCATAAACATACCTCTTTCTAAACCTTGTCTTATAAGTTTCATTAGCCGCTTCAAGGCAAAACGGGAAATGTGTCTCCCAAAAAATAAAAATTAATCTTGACAAAGGGAAATATCTCTCCTATAATGTGAATCACAGATAAGGGAAACATCTTTCCTATAAGATACACAATATTTCCTCCTTTGTCAATGAATATGTGAAATGAATTTCCTGTATTTTAAAGAAAACAGGAAGGATGCACAGTCATTGACAGTCAAAATGGGATACATGTTACAAAAAGAGGAAAGACGTATGGGAGGTGACAAAAGTGAGTCAGGATCAGACTTCTATTATCTGTATTGATCTGAAGTCTTTTTATGCTTCTGTAGAATGCGTAGAACGTGGACTGGATCCGTTTAAAGCAAACCTGGTGGTTGCAGATCCGACCAGATCAAAGTCAACAATCTGCCTGGCAATCACTCCGGCTATGAAGTCTCTTGGCATCAAGAACCGGTGCCGGATCCATGAGATACCGGATTGTGTAAAGTACATCACAGCCATGCCAAGGATGCAGCTGTATATGGATTATTCTGCAAAGATCTATGGAATCTATCTGCGGTACGTCTCAAAAGAAGATATCCATGTGTACAGTGTCGATGAGTGTTTTATTGATGTGACAAACTATCTGCAGCTTTATCATCTCACTGCAAAAGAAATGGCGGTAAAGCTTATGCAGGAGGTTATGGAGGAAACAGGTATCACTGCAACCGCTGGTGTGGGAACCAATCTGTATCTTGCTAAGATCGCAATGGATATCGTAGCAAAGCATGTGGATGACCATATTGGAATCCTGGATGAATTCTCTTACAGAGAGCAGCTATGGGATCATAAACCATTAAGTGACTTCTGGAGGATTGGATCCCGGACTGAAAAAAAACTGGCCGGTTACGGGATTCATACGATGGGCGATATCGCAATGGCTTCTTTAAGATCCGAAGACTGGCTGTATAAGATGTTTGGGATTGATGCAGAGCTGTTGATTGATCATGCATGGGGCTATGAAACATGCCGGATGAGTGACATCAAGAACTATCATTCGGAGGAACACAGCCTTTCAAATGGTCAGGTGCTGATGCGAAATTATTCTTTTGAAGAAGCACTTGTAATCGTAAGGGAAATGACAGACAACCTGGCCCTGGATCTGTTTGAAAAAGGACTGGTGACAAGCTCTCTCACCTTATGGATCGCATATGACCACAGGTATGAGCATGAGGCATCCAAAGGAACCGTAAAACTCGAAAGAGGAAGTAACAGTTCAAAAAAAATCATGGATGCAGTGGAAGATTTATATCTCAGGATTGCGGACAGATATACCGGAATTCGAAGAATCGAGGTGTGTGCGAACAGGGTTGCTCCTGAAAATTATGTGCAGTACAGCCTGTTTGATGATCCAAAACAGACCGATAAAGAACGGCATTTACAGGAAGCAGTATTGAATGTAAAGCAGCGTTATGGAAAGAATGCGATCATGCGTGGATCTAACCTGCTAGAGTGTTCTACTTATCGAGAACGCAATGAACAAATAGGTGGTCACCGTGCTTAGAGGAGGTGTAAAAAGTGCTGGCAAGTGAATATCAACCGTATTTATATTTATCAAGACCGGTTTCCAGGAGACATCCCATGGATGTAGGACGCAGGGCAAAACAGTTTGCTCCATTTGCGGCACTTCGTGGACTGGATGAAACGATCCGGCAACAGGAAATCATTTACGAATCGAAAAGAGATTTATCCGAAGAAAAGAAAAATGAGCTGGATATGAAATTAAGGATCCTGGCATATGGGATGAAGATACAGGCAACTTATTTTCAAAAATCCTGGAAGGATCCGTCAGTTGGCCAGTACCATACATTATCCGGAACCGTAGAATTTTTTGATCCATCAGTCCACTTACGGATCGATGATACTGAGATTCAGATCCAGGACATCTGTGATCTGACTGGTGATGTATTTGAAACTATTGAAATATCATGTTAATTAATCACAGCGGAATTTTTTATACCGGAAAGAGTGTGTGGTAGCTGGTGGAAGGATAAAAAAGGATGCACAGATCGACAAAGCAGATCTGATCAGAATAAAAATCGTGCTGTTCGTGCAGCTTTGGCACTTACGGAATGGATGGCATGATGCTCATAAGGCGGATTTGATTTCCCTTTGGTCCGTTGAGTAATAAATGGAGAAATATCTTATTGCTTAAAGGAGGAAGCCTATATGGGATCAGGTGCTATTAAATGGCATGTACACTGCTCTGTATGCGGAGCATTTATTGAAAAGAGCGCACAAAGCGATTCAGAAGTGGAGTGCAAAAAATGTCGCAGTACATTGGAAATATTTGTAAAGGATGATATGGTGTCGGTTCGTCCGATCCACATCCGAGATGAACAATTAAAGTCCAGGATGCGGACGTATTCCCGAAAGATGATGAATCAGGGATCATAACAGAATAGAATGAGCTGTCTGTAGTAAGCGTTGGATTTGGCAGGAACCATCAAGAACGCACCAGACAGCAAGAGTTTGTCAAGGAGCTGAACCTGACTGGAATCACTAAGAGCCCGGCAAAACATTTACGGATACACTGCAAGATCAGAAGTATTTTCTGGTTTTGGAGATTGTTGAAGTATTTGTTTTGTCGGGCTTTTTTGACGTATTTCGACAAATTTTAAATTTTTTTGTCGTACCCCACTGTAAAACAGGCTCTCAGCGTTTCGTTATATAGAGGTTGAATTCTTTTTTGCAAAAATAATTGTAAATAGAGATTTTGATAACATGACGCAAAGGAGGAAGCAAAGATGACTGAAATCGAATACCAGGAATTTGTAAGGCATTGTCCTTACGATGCTATGGGCGATTATTCCATGTTTCGCAAAGAGCAAACAGAGAATAAATCAGAAGATGCACATAGCAACTGAATAAGCCAGGCAATCTGGCAAACTTAATCTAAACGCAGATACATGCGTTACAAAGGAGTCGCGGACTCCCGTTCAAAAAAAACGGGTGAGTTCGTGACCTCTTGTGCTGCAGTTCTTTATGTCTGTGCAGGAATTTTATAAAAGATGGAATGGACCACCCGGAGCCGAAAGGCAGAAAGGTGGTCTTTATGTTGACATTAAAAGAACTGAAAAAAATCGTGAAAGTTGCTGATGTGGAGAAGAGAATCCCAAGCGTGAAATCCTTGAAGGAACACAAAGTTGTAGTAAAGGAAATGATCAATGCAGATACAACAATCTCTGTTTATGATCACGGATATATACTTTATACAGCAGGAAATCAATCAACCGTATTTCCACTTCATAGTTGTGATGACTATGAATATGTGAGTGTAACTGGCGATAACAAGGAATTAAATAAAGAGTTCTTTGATAATGAAAACTGGTATATCCGTCTGCTGATGGAGGCTGAAGACCGTATGGCATACAGCCAGAGCAAAATCAGCACCAATCATGGTGTGTTTTCTAACAGCGATGTTACAGATGATGCGGAGATTATGAGAGGATCTTCAAAAGATTTTGTTGACGATGTTATCGACAGAGAAATTCTGAACGCTTTGATCAAAGAGTTAACAGAGAGACAAAAGACGGTACTCAATCTGGTTTATTTTGAGGAAATGCGTCAGCAGGATGTTGCGGATTATCTGGGAATCAAACAGCAGAGTGTAAATGACCTCCTGAACAGGGCATTAAAAACGATGAAAAAAAAGGCGGAAAACGAAGAATTTTAAAAAATTTTAAAAAAATTGAATTAGACCACTGTAAAACAGGCTCTGAGCGTTTCGTTATATGAAGGGTTTGCATAGAACACCTTCATGTACCTTGAAAAATGAATAGCCTGCCTGGAGTGATATTTGGTTTGAACATGCATAGAGCGAAAAGCTGCGTGTCTGCCAGAAGAAAACGTATCAGAGATGGAAACTGATATAGGAACGGATCCGGGAAAGAAAACAGGAAAACGCTTAAATTTTAAATCAAAATAAAATGTCTGAATCTGAAAAGAGGATGACAGTAGAAATCATGTGGCGGTATTTGTGATAAACAGGTACCGCCATATATTTGTGCTGTTATCTCAGCTTGTGCTGACTGTCCCAAATAGCGCAAATTTCAGGAAAGGAGGCGACCATCTTCGTATAAAAGATAATACGCAGACACGAACAGATAACCATACACAAAAAAATCAGAAAGGAAGGATTTAAGAGAATGAACGTGAAAAAGAAAGCACGTAGGGTGATGTCCGGTTTACTGACTGCAGTAACGGTTCTATCGACGGTACTCTCTCCCGTTGTTGCCTATGCTTCTGAGGATGCCGGATCTATAAAAAAGATTCCGTATTATGAGGAAATCAAGGATCAGCTGGATGAAGATGAAGTGGTAACTGCAAAGGATTATGAGATTAAGGTTGGAGACAATTTCGATGTAAAGAGTGATTATACCGGTCTTACGATTCAGGATGACAGCAAAGTAAAAGTTACATTTCAGGAAGCAAAAGATACGGATGGAAATGACTTTTCTACCGATTATGCCAATTCCTATAAGGCAGTCTATTATGTAGAACCACAGACAACGGATCACCCAACCTACCAGATCAATCGAAAGATTGTGGTAAAAGAAGCGGATCAGCAGAAAGATTCGCAGTCAGAAAGTTCTTCTGATCAGGATGCTGGTTCTTCCGATAAGACAGAAACAGAGGATTCTGAGGCAGACTCGTCTACAGAGGAAACTGGTGCTGCTGAAACGGAGAGCAAAACAGAACTGACAGAAAAAGAATTTGATGCAGAGATCGAAGCAACGGAGAATCAGGAGACCGTTGATCCGGAAACAGGGATCACACTCTCAGAGGTTATGCAGGAAGCTGTTGACCAGGAAGTTGCTCTTGCAGATCTTGAAGCAGGCGAAAGTATTACTTTTGATATGCCAATGATGCTTGCTTCCGGTGAAACAGGAACAAAATCAGTCACAGTCACAGCCGGTTCCTGGTACTATTACGCAGATTATGGATTAGGTTCTTATCTGACTTGTCCATATTATGTGAAATGGGGAAGCATCAATGCGACAGCATACTGTGTTGAACCATCGAAAAAAGGACCGGGAAATGGAACTTATACAATCCAGAAACTTGCCGATGGAAAGACACTTGCAAAGGTCTGCTATTACGGAACAAAAGCAAGTGATGAGAATGGTTTCTTCGATGAGAAACATCCGGATTTTCCGGCAGGAAAGAGATTCATCATTACCCATCTTGCAGCAGCTTATGCAAATGGATCCAGTGACTGGGCATCCGGAACTAATGCAACAGGAAAGAACCTGGCAATGGAGCTTTACAATTATTGTGTAAATATGCCGGACATTCCGTCTGTAGATATGAGCTTTTCCGAATCTAATGTAAAGGCTTATGTGGAAGGAAACAGCCAGCGAACAAGCGTGATCACATTCAAAGCAGATAAACTGCAGACAATCACATTTAAGTTGCCAAGCGGTGTAAAGCTTGTAAATGTGACAACCGGTAAAACCAGTGCTGCAGGAGCAAGTGTAGAAATCAGTGGAGGTACACAGTTTTATCTGACAGCACCACTTGATCAGGCAGAGAGCGTCAGTGCTACATTTTCTTCTCGGATGAAGGGAAGCATTGATAAAGAATACTCTGCTTACAAGATTGTAACAGGATCTGGAACACAGGACCTGGCTCTTGTTTTCGGTGAAGGTGTCGGAAATGAGAAATATGTGGATTTTAAAGTAACCTGGACAAAAGAATGCAAGGTATCCATTGTAAAGAAAGACCAGGATACAGGCAACGCACTGGCTGGTGCAGTGTACGGGATCTATTCCGATGCTGCATGTACAAAGCTGATTGCAGAGATGCCTGCAACTGATCAGAATGGTGCTTCACAGCTCACAATGGAAAAGACACAGGAAGTTGTTTATCTGAAAGAAATCTCTGTTCCAACAGGGTATCAGATTGATACAAAGTCTTATAATGTGACTCTTGCTATCGGAAAGACAACGACTAAAAATGTAACGGACAAACGAGTAAATGCAAAGCTCAACATTGCAAAACAGGATGCTGAGACAGGCAATGAAGCCCAGGGTGATGCAACACTGGAAGGTGCGGTATATGGTCTTTATGCAAGGGAAGACATTGTTCATCCGGATGGAAGAACCGGAACAATCTATAAGAAAGACACCCTGATCACATCCCTGACAACGGATAAGAATGGCGAAGCTTCTGTATCGGATCTCTATCTTGGAAAGTATTATCTGAAAGAGCTTAGTGCTCCGGTGGGATACGTACTGGATCCGACAGAACATGATGTGGACTGTACTTACGAAGGTGCTACTGTTCCGACAGTAGAAAGAACTTCTGTATGTAAAGAAACTGTCGTCAAACAGCCATTCCAGATCATTAAGGCAGCAAACAATGGAAAAACCGATGCAGATCTTCTTAAGGGAGTTGGTTTTTCAGCATGGCTTGTCAGTAATCTGAAAGTAAAGGCAGATGGAAGTTATGATTTTGATTCAGCCAGACCGGTTGTACTGACTGCAGATGGACAGACAGAAATGTTTACCGATGAAAAAGGATATGCAAGATCGATTCCGCTTCCATATGGAACTTATGTGGTAAGAGAAACCACAAGCAAACACAACTATGCACCGGTTGATGATTTTGTAGTGAAGATCACAGAGAATTATCCAGATACACCGCAGACATGGCGAGTGCTTCTGGATAAAGAATTCAAAGCAAAATTAAAGATTATCAAAAAGGATGCAGAAACACAGAAATCTGTACTCCTGGCAAATACTGAGTTCAAGGTATACGACCTGGATAACCAGAAATATGTGGAACAGACAACATCCTATCCGAAGCCAACATTACACAAATCTTATTTCACAAACGAGGAAGGATACCTGGTACTGCCAAAGAATCTGAAACCTGGTAACTACCGGATTGAGGAAGTGACGGCACCCAATGGGTACACAATATCCAAAAACTATGTGACAGTTGCAGTTGATACAGATACTGCTTATCTGACCGATCCTGTCACAGGAGATGCAGTCATTGATGTGGAATATACCAATGCCCCGGTCAAAGGTCAGTTAAAGATCTATAAACAGGGTGAAGTGTTAAAGGGATTTGATAAGGACTTCCAGTATGAAATGGCTGGACTTGCAGGTGCTGAATTTGAAGTCTATGCGGCAGAGGATATTTATACTGCCGATCATCAGGTAGATGCAGATGGACAGAGAACTCTGTATTTTGCAAAGGATGCACTGGTAGCAACCGTCACAACGGATGCAGATGGTTATGCAACCGTAAAGAATCTTCCACTTGGCAGGTACTATGTTAAAGAGAAGAATGCACCGGACACTTATGTGTTAAATACCGTGCTGGAAAATGTCGAATTTGCTTATGCGGATCAGGATACTGCAGTGATCGAGAAAGAAATCTCTGTCACAGATGAACGACAGAAAGTGTCGATTACTGTCGAAAAACAGGATGCTGAGATAGGCAATACAGTAGCCGGAGCAGTGTTCGGTATTTACAATGCAAAAGACATTCAGACGAAAGATGGAAAAGTAATCGTCAAAGCAGATACTCTTTTACAGGAAATGACTTCTGATGAAAAAGGTCAGGCAGCATGTACACTGGATCTTCCACTTGGAAGCTATTATGTAAAAGAACTGAAAGCACCAGATGGATTCGTATCTTCGGATGAAGTACTGAGATTTGATGCTTCTTATCAGGGGCAGGATGTGCAGACAGTAACATTAAAATCCGTAAAGAAGAACCAGCCGACAACTGTTGAGATCACAAAATCAGATGCAACAACCGGTGTAGAACTGGATGGAGCTTATCTGAAAGTAACGGATAAAGATGGAAATGTAGTAGATAGCTGGACATCTTCCAAAGATGCACCGCATGTGATCAAATATCTGAAGGTGGGTGAGACTTATACCCTACATGAAGAGTTTGCACCGCATGGTTATCTGGTAGCCAATGATGTGACATTCACAGTCAAAGATACCGGAGAGGTTCAGAAAGTGGAAATGAAGGACGAGGTACCGGTTGGTGAACTCATCATCAACAAAAAGGGAGAATTTCTGGATTCTGTTACACTGGCCGATAAGGTCAAAGGTGTGGTGGAACACATTTTCAACTATGTAACCGGAAAACTGACAGATGTTACGTTTGAAGTCTATGCTGAGGAAGACATTAAGGCTGCCGATGGCGTCAGTGACGATTACTATAAAAAGGATGAACTGATTGCAACGATCAAGACAGATGAAACCGGTATTGCAAAACTGGAAAATCTTCCACTTGGTAAATACTATGTGAAAGAAACAGGAACTGCTTACGGTCATGTACTGGATGGTGAGATCCGTCATGTAGATCTGACTTACGTGGATCAGAATACACCAGTTGTAGTCTATGACAAAGACTGGCAGAACAACCGCCAGAGAGTAGAAGTCAGTGTACTTAAGAAAGAAAAAGATTCTGACCGTACATTGGAAGGCGCTATCTTTGGATTATTTGCCAAAGAAGACATTAAGTCTGAGACAACTGGTAAAGTCCTGATCGAAGCCAATGAGATCATTGAACTGAAATCTACGGATGAAGAAGGAAAGATCACATTTGTTGCAGATCTTCCAATAGGAGCCACTTACTATGTAAAAGAACTCTATGCACCGGATGGATTCGTAACCAACGATGAAGTAAAGGAATTTACTTTTGAGTATGCAGGTGAGAATCAGCCGACTGTAACCTATGATTTTACCTTTGAGAATCAGCCAACCGTTGTAGAATTTACCAAATCCAGTCTGACAACCGGAAAAGAACTTCCAGGATGTAAGCTGAAAGTGGTAGATGCCGATGGAAATATCGTGGATGAATGGACTTCCGGTAAAGAAGCACATGTGATCCGTGAGCTGACTGTCGGAAAAGAATACGCACTGGTTGAAACAAAACCGGCCGATGGTTATGTGACAGCTGAAAGCGTGAAGTTCACCATCAAAGATACTGCCGATGTGCAGAAAGTTGAGATGAAGGATGATGTGACGAAGGTGAAAATCTCCAAACAGGATATCGCCGGAAAAGAACTTCCGGGAGCAAAACTCACGATCCTTGATCAGGATGGAAAAGTTGTCGAAAGCTGGACCAGTACAGAGAAAGCACATTACATCGAAATGCTTCCAATCGGAAAATACACTCTCCGTGAAGAAACAGCACCGGATGGCTATCTGGTTGCAAAAGATGTGGAATTCGAAGTAAAGGATACTAGTGAAGTACAGCATGTAACCATGGTAGATGAGGAAAAACCGGCAGAAAAGACACCGGAAGGTGGAAAACCTGTCAGTGATTCACCAAAGACTGGGGATAACACCAATCTGTGGCTGTGGTTTATGCTTCTCGGCATTGGTGCGACTGGTACAGGAGCCCTTGCATTTATGAGAAAAAAGAAACACTAATCAAATAAGAATGAGCGTTCATGGAAACCGAAAGGAATCTGTGGACGCTTTTTTAGATGGGAGAAACCATGAGAAATATCATTATTTTTGTTGCTCTTCTGGGAGCAGCGGCAATATTTACAGTTTTGTATTGTCTCATTGCTGCCGGAAGTCAGGCAGAGAAAAAACTGACAGAAATCATGAGAAAAGAGGAAGAACAGAATGAAGACAAATAAAGATCTGATCATAGAACCAAATGCAGCTATAGAAGGAAGAAAGTACAGCGAAGAAAAGCCATGGTCCTGTAAGTACTGTTACTGGTGGGGAGGCAAAAAGAAAGGCTGTAACTTGAAGCAGTGCCATTATCTGCTTCCTGAAAAGAAAAAAGCGGTAAAAACAACACCATGTGGTGGCTGTCCGTATGGAAAACATGTTCCATGCATCGGATATTGTATTGCCCGTCTTCATTCTGAAATGAAAGGAAAGAAAGGACGTGGGTAATTGCAGGAAGAAGTAAATCAGAAAGTGATCAGCCTGAGCATCCAGGGAGTCAAGATCACTGCCAGTGTGCTAAAAGCAGCCCTTCGGAAGTTCCTGGAAATGGACAACCGGAGGAAACAGAAAGCAACGCAGGTGAAAATGGCTGAAAAGACCGGACGGGCCCAGGAGAAAGGAAGGGAAAAAGCCCGAAAAAAGATTGAAAAGAAAAAGCCACATGGAAAGCAGACCATCAAGCAGCTGAATGCACAGGGAGTACAGCTTTCCAACATAAAGATCACAGATGAAAATATCAAATCCTTTGACCGTGTGGCAAGAAAGTACGGGATTGATTACAGCCTGAAAAAAGAAGTCGGTGCGGATCCACCAAAATATCTGGTCTTCTTTAAGGCTAAAGATGTGGATGTGATGACAGCGGCTTTCCGGGAATATGCCGGAGTAGAACTGAAAAAGAAACAGGTGAAGAAACCATCTGTCAGAAAGAAACTGCAGAAATCTGTAGAAAGAAAAGCAAAGCACCGCCAGCGTGTGAAGCAGAGACAAAAATCCAGAGGTCAGGAACGATGATGCGGGAGAAATTACAGAAGGTCCAGATCAAACGGCTGGTGATCTTAAATCTCCCATATTTCTTTATCTTCTATGTAGCAGATAAAGGATCCTGGCTGTACCGGCATTGCCTGGGAGAAAGCATGGTCCAGAGACTTGGCGTGATGTTAGTCAATTTTCGACTGGCATTTTTAAGCTGGCTGCCAAGTATCGCTTTGCAGGACCTTACAGTAGGTGTTCTGGTTGCAAGTGCATTAAAACTGGTTGTCTACTATCGTTCTAAAAACGCAAAGAAGTTCCGGCAGGGTGTGGAGTATGGATCTGCAAGATGGGGAAATAGAAAAGATATCGAACCCTTCATGGATCCGGTTTTTGAAAACAATGTCATCCTCACAGAAACGGAACGTCTGACCATGAACAGCAGACCAAAAGCACCAAAGTATGCCAGAAATAAGAATGTGATTGTCATCGGTGGTTCCGGATCCGGTAAGACAAGATTCTATGTGAAACCCAATCTTATGCAGATGACGGACCACGTATCCTATGTGGTCACTGATCCAAAGGGTACGATCATCGTTGAATGCGGGAAGATGCTGGTAAATGGAGGATACCGGATCAAGGTATTAAATACGATCAACTTTAAAAAGTCCATGCATTACAATCCGTTCCATTATATCCGGAGTGAAAAAGACATCTTAAAGCTGGTCAATACCATTATCGCAAATACCAAGGGTGAGGGCGAAAAATCAACTGAAGATTTCTGGGTCAAGGCCGAGCGTCTTTTGTATTCTGCACTGATCGGATACATCTGGTATGAGGCACCAGAGGAAGAACAGAACTTTTCTACTTTGCTGGAATTTATCAATGCCAGTGAGACCAGGGAGGATGATGAAGAATTTAAAAATGCAGTGGATGAATTGTTTGAAGAACTGGAAGCAGAAAATCCGGAACACTTTGCAGTAAGGCAATATCGCAAGTACAAGCTTGCTGCCGGCAAAACTGCAAAATCGATTTTGATTTCCTGTGGTGCCAGACTCGCACCATTTGATATTCAGGAGCTAAGAGAAATCATGTCCTATGACGAAATGGAACTGGATATGATCGGTGATCAGAGAACAGCTATGTTTGTCATCATCAGTGATACCGATGACACATTCAACTTTGTGGTAGCGATCATGTACACCCAGCTCTTTAACCTGCTTTGTGATAAAGCGGATGATGAGCATGGAGGCAGACTTCCCTATCATGTACGGCTGCTTCTTGATGAGTTCAGCAATATCGGACAGATTCCAAAATTCGACAAATTGATTGCTACGATCCGAAGCAGGGAAATCTCCGCTTCTATCATTCTGCAGTCACAATCTCAGCTGAAAACCATCTATAAGGATGCTGCAGAGACGATCACAGGTAACTGTGACACTGTTCTTTTCCTTGGTGGAAAGGAAAGTTCCACACTGAAAGAAATATCAGAAACCCTGGGAAAGGAAACCATTGATCTTTACAACACATCAGACACCAGAGGCAGCAACCGGTCCTATGGGCTGAACTATCAAAAGACAGGAAAAGAACTGATGAGTAGAGATGAGCTGGCGGTCATGGATGGAGAAAAATGTATCTTACAGCTTCGTGGAGTCCGGCCGTTTTTAAGCAACAAATATGACATCACAAAGCACAAACGGTACAAAGAGCTTGCCGATTTCAATAAGAATAATGCGTTTGATGTCGAAAAATATCTGGCACACCGACTGGTGATGTCGAAAGATACAGAATTTGAAATGTATGAAGTAACTGTAACACAAGAAGATGTATCAGCGATTGAAGCTGAGGAAGGTGAGGACTGATATGAAAGAAAGAATTCGAGCACCCTGCTACTACTGATAAGGGTACAAAAAGGTCTGAATAAAAGGGAAAGGAGTAGAGCCAAACGCTTACAGACCATAAGAAAAGCGTTTGTTCATACATTTGATTATGGCTTTTTTTAGCAGTGCAATCAATATCCTTCAGACACTGGTCGTTGCAATCGGTGCCGGCCTTGGTGTCTGGGGCGTAATCAACCTGATGGAAGGTTATGGAAACGACAACCCGGGTGCAAAATCCCAGGGAATTAAGCAGCTGATGAGCGGTGGTGGTGTTATCCTGATCGGAACACAGCTGATCCCGCTTCTGAGTGGATTATTTGGTTAAGAGAAAGGAGTAGAGATCCATGTTCAGTCAGATTTTTGATGCGATTGAGGAATGGATGAGGGAACTCTTAACCGGGATGATCACTTCCAACCTGGACACGATGTTTACTGATGTCAATCAAAAGACTGGTGAGATCGCTACCCAGGTTGGACAGACCCCGCAAGGGTGGAACGGCAGCATATTCAGTATGATCCGGAACTTATCGGATTCCGTGATCATGCCGATCGCAGGTATTATTATCACACTCGTACTCTGCTACGAATTGATTTCTATGCTGACCGAGCGCAACAACATGCATGATATTGATACCTGGATGTTTTTCAAGTACTTCGTAAAAATGTGGATTGCTGTTTATCTGGTGAGTAACACCTTTACGATCACAATGGCGGTATTCGACGTGGGCCAGCACGTAGTTAATTCTGCGGCCGGTGTTATCACAGGAAGTACCGCCATTGATATTTCTTCGGCATTGACGGATCTTTCCACAACCCTGGAAAGTATGGAAATCGGAGAACTTGTTGTATTGGCGCTGGAAACCCTTATCGCCGGCTTCTGTATGAGAATCCTGTCTGTACTGATCACAGTGATCATGTATGGACGTATGATAGAGATTTACCTATATACCTCAGTTGCGCCGATTCCATTTGCAACTATGAGTAACAGAGAATGGGGACAGATCGGCACGAATTATTTCAGAGGACTCTTTGCCCTGGCTTTCCAGGCATTTCTGATGATGGTATGCGTTGCAATCTATGCAGTGCTTGTTGCAGGTATCCAGTATTCAGATAATCTGAGTTCTTCATTATTTGGCGTTATGGCTTACACAGTGATCTTATGTTACAGCCTCTTTAAGACGGCCTCTTTAAGTAAGTCGATATTCAACGCGCACTAAATTACAGGAAGGAGTGAAAATCATGGCATATGTCAGCGTACCGAAAGATTTAACGAAGGTAAAAAATAAAGTAGCATTTAACCTGACCAAAAGACAGCTGATCTGTATCGGTATAGGTGCTGCAATGGGAATTCCAAGCTATTTCCTCTTGCGAAATGTGATGGGAAACAGTAATGCAGCAACGGTCATGGTGCTTTTGATGTTACCGGCATTTTTATTTGCCATGTACGAAAAAGACGGGATGCATCTTGAAGATGTTCTGATGCACATGATCCGGGTGAAGTTTCTTCGTCCACCCGTCAGAAAATATGAGACTGAAAACTATTATGAAACAGATCCGGAACAGATCAGACAGTCACCGGATGCAGGAAAACCGAAAGGAGGAAAAACGGTTGCGAAAAAAGAAAAATAAGAAAACTGTCGCAGATACCGGGTACAAAAAAGTAGACAGAAAAGAGAAAAAGAAAAAGGAAAAGCAGGAAGAAAAACGCAGGAAGAAAAAACTGTCTGTTCAGCAGTCGATCGCTTATAAGGAAATGGGAAGAGATGGAATCTGCAGGGTACAGGGAAAAACTTATTCTAAGTGCATCCGCTTCTATGACATCAACTACCAGCTGGCTCAGAACGAAGATAAAAATGCGATCTTTGAAAACTGGTGTGATTTTCTCAATTACTTTGATGCCAGTATTCATTTTCAGCTGAGCTTTATCAATCATAAAAGTAGCATGAAAGAATTTGAACAGGTCATCCGGATTTGTCCTCAGGATGATGCCTTTGACGATGTTCGTATGGAATATGCCAAGATGCTGAAACAGCAGCTGGCGAAAGGAAATAATGGACTGGTGAAATCAAAATATATCACCTTTTCCATCGAAGCAGATAATATCCGGGAAGCAAAGCCAAAGCTGGAACGTATTGAGTCAGATATTCTGAATAATTTCAAGATCCTTGGAGTTCCGGCCTATCCATTGAATGGAGTGGAAAGACTGCAGATTTTATATGAGACTTTCAATCCAGACAATATGACAGACTTTCAGTTTGATTATGGTTCCATGATCCGTACTGGACTCAATACCAAAGATTATGTGGCACCGACCAGTTTTGTATTCAAGGACAGAAATACATTCCGCATGGGAAATACCATCGGAGCAGTCTCTTATTTGCAGATCCTGGCACCGGAGCTTACAGATAAAATGCTTGCAGAATTTCTGGATATTGATAAGAACCTCATCGTCAATCTGCATGTCCAGTCTGTGGATCAGATGAAGGCAATCAAGCTGGTAAAAAGCAAGGTTACAGATATCAACAGAATGAAAATTGAAGAGCAGAAAAAGGCGGTAAGATCTGGATACGATATGGATATCATCCCATCGGATCTGAATACTTATGGCGGAGAAGCCAAACGTCTTTTGGAAGATCTGCAGTCACGAAATGAGCGTATGTTCCTTGTAACAGCGCTCTTTTTAAATACTGCAAAGACAAAACAGGCACTGGATAATGCCATCTTCCAGACGGCCGGTATTGCACAGAAATATAACTGTGTGCTGAAACGTCTGGATTATCAGCAGGAAGAAGGATTGATGAGCAGTGTTCCGTTGGGAGTAAATCATATCCCAATCAGGCGGGCTCTTACGACTACCAGTACAGCAATCTTTGTTCCGTTTACGACACAGGAACTTTTTATGGCAGGAGAATCCTTATATTACGGATTGAATGCACTCAGTAACAACATGATCATGGTGGATCGTAAAAAGCTGAAAAACCCGAATGGACTGATCCTTGGTACGCCTGGATCCGGTAAATCCTTTGCAGCAAAAAGAGAAATCACCAACGCTTTCTTTGTTACGAAGGATGACATTATCATCGGAGATCCGGAGGGTGAGTATTACCCACTGGTCCATGCACTTGGCGGACAGGTCGTACACATTTCACCAACCAGTAAGGATTATATCAATCCGATGGATATCAATATGGATTATTCCGATGATGACAATCCACTTGGTGTAAAATCCGATTTTGTCCTGTCCTTATGTGAGCTGATCATGGGAAGCAGGGATGGTATTGAAGCAGAGGAAAAATCAGTGATCGACCGTTGTCTTCCACTGGTGTATCAGAAGTACTTTGCAGATCCAAAACCGGAAAATATGCCGGTCCTTGGTGACCTGTATGATTGCCTCAGAAAGCAGAAAGAACCCCAGGCCCAGAGAATTGCAACAGCACTGGAAATCTATGTAAATGGATCACTGAAAGTATTCAACCATAGAACCAATGTGGAACTGAATAACCGTATTGTCTGCTTTGATATTAAGGAACTTGGAAAGCAGCTGAAGAAAATCGGAATGCTCATCGTCCAGGATCAGGTATGGAACAGAGTTACAATCAACCGTGGCATCAAATCTACCAGGTACTATATCGATGAATTCCACCTTCTGCTCAAAGAAGAACAGACAGCAGCTTATTCCGTAGAAATCTGGAAGAGATTCAGAAAATGGGGAGGCGTACCGACTGGAATCACACAGAATATCAAAGATCTTCTTGCCAGCAGGGAAATTGAAAATATCTTTGGTGCGACACGTTGACGCACAAACATCGCTCTATGAGGGTAAAACTTCATGGACTTATGGCCATGCGATGCTAAAATCGTCGGACTTACCTTCTTACGAGGTAAGTAACAACTGATAATTCGAAAGGTAGAATGATGGGGTAACGCCTTGAAATGCCTTCTCTGATACTTCGACCGGCTCCGACTGTAATGGTTGGGGTCTGGAGCTCGATAAAGTCGGCGGAAGTCTGCCGAAACAGTGTAGAAATACAGCTGTCGAAAGTGCGGTAGAGGTACTGTATGCAGATGACACGTCGGGAGTCTATAAAATATCTATGGTGAGAATGTCCACGACGGACTGACGAAAACCGCGAATGTACGGGTCTAGATGTTTACCATATAGAAATGTATGGACACTTAATTGTGGGTCAGTGCGGTGTAGTAAGAATCGAAAATATGAAACTCCGTATTGTGTTACAGGCACAATCAAGCTGACAGGACTATAGCGGACACCTAAGGATATATGCACAGATAGAATTATCGGAACGTGGAAAGGTACAGAGTTGCTCATAAGCAATCTGCGGACGAATCATATAAGCCGCCTAATCTGTGCTGAAAAGCGAAGCTCGAACCTACGACAGCCCTACGAAAAAGGCGGGCTCGAGGAATGGGCTTTAGTCGGTTAGAAACAATTGTTGTCATTCAATCTTATAAGGATTACGAGTATGACAAAAAGGGACACTTTCCCAAGAAAGGAGAGTGATGCCTTATGACCATGAAAAAGAAAAAGCAACTGCTCTGTGAGGATAATCTGCGTCACAATGAGTATTACGGAATGCAGAATACGATTGATAATCTATACCAGGCAAGTTTGAACGGAGAAGTTTTTACAGATTTAATGTCTGTCATTCTTCAACGGGAAAACATTCTTCTAGCGTACAGAAATATCAAGAAAAATACGGGAAGTAAAACAAGTGGCACAGACAATCTCACAATCGAGGACATTGGAAGATGTTCCCCCGATGAGGTTGTTGAAAAAGTTAGATTTATTATTAATGGAAGTGAACATGGGTATCGCCCAAAACCTGTAAGGCGTAAGGAGATACCAAAACCATACGACCCAAGTAAAATGAGACCCTTAGGGATTCCGTGTATATGGGATAGACTTGTTCAACAATGTATCAAACAGGTATTGGAACCTGTTTGTGAGGCTAAGTTCAGCAAAAACAGCTATGGATTCAGACCGAACCATTCGGTTGAGAACGCTATAGCAAGAAGTTATCAGCTACTTCAACATGCCAATCTTCACTATGTCATTGAATTCGATATAAAAGGGTTCTTTGATAACGTGAATCATGCCAAGCTGATACGACAGATATGGGCTATGGGTATTCATGACAAGCAACTGATATTTGTCATAAGACGAATTCTCAAAGCACCAATCAAACTGGAAGGTGGGACTTTTATCACACCCGACAAAGGAACCCCACAGGGAGGTATTATATCGCCACTTCTGGCTAATATCGTGCTTAACGAATTAGACCACTGGGTAGAAAGTCAATGGCAATGGTGTCCGATTTGCAAACGGAATGCTAGACCTGAAAACGGCTTTCGACAGGCTAAGAAATCTAACCTGAAGGAAATGTTCATTGTTCGCTATGCAGATGATTTTCGAATCTTTTGTAGGACAAAGGACTCCGCTGAACGCACCAAATGTGCAGTCACTCTGTGGCTGAAAGAAAGGCTCAAACTGGAAATTTCTGAAAAGAAAACGAGGATTGTCAATGTAAGAAATCATTACTCTGATTTTCTCGGATTCAAAATGAAAGTTCACAGAAAAGGCAACAAACTCGTGGTTATATCTCATATCGCAGATAAAAATCTCGAGCACAAAAGGGAGAAGCTTAAAGAACAGGCAAAGAGAATCGTTCACCCTCGCAAAATATATGGCGAACAGGGGGAAATCAGACTCTATAACAGTATGGTTACTGGCATGCAGAATTATTACTGTATCGCCACACATGTTAATCATGATTGTGCTTCCCTAAACCGCACAGTCATGACCTTGCTGACAAACAGGCTTAGCACTCGCACAGGCAACCGTCTTGTGAAAACAGGGCGAGAGCTTACGGAGTTTGAAAAAGCCCGTTTTGGTAAATCCAAAATGATGCGATATGTCGCTGGTACGAATGAGCCCGTGTATCCAATAGGATACACACAGCACAAAAACCCGCTTTTCCGTAAGAAGAGCTGGAATTATTACACTCCCGAAGGACGAGAAGGTATTCACAACTGTCTGAGAATCAACATCCCTATGATGTTGGCTCTCATGCGTCAACCAGCCTATTCCAATAGTGCGGAATACGCAGACAATCGAATATCTCTCTTCTCAGCCCAATGGGGAAAATGTGCTATAACAGGTGTTGAATTCTCCTCTGTTGGGGAAATTCATTGCCATCATAAGTTACCCCGACATTTAGGCGGTACGGATGCCTATGAGAATCTTATTCTCATAAAGAATTCCGTACATAAACTCATTCATGCTTCAAAAGCGGAAACTATTTACAAATATATGGATTTACTACAGCTAGATATCAAACAGCTTATAAAGGTTAACCACCTTCGTGAGTTGGCTTCCATGCAACCTATTTAATCTTATTTCAACTACTACAGTTTTTATTCTATTCAAAGGTTGATTGTTTAGACAATGAAAAATACTAACCGATGGAACGCCGTGTGCGGTGAAAGTCGCATGCACGGTGTGGAGTGGGGGAAAAGCCCGAGATGATATCAGAGGCTTACCTATCACTATA
>NZ_JAOQJU010000020.1:51529-53687 GCF_025567385.1 Dorea acetigenes | reverse complement strand
GCATACTACAACTACTTTGCAGAAACCATGACGGGTACAGATCCTACGCATTTCTCACCATATGAAATCCTGCCGCGTGCGCAGTTTGCAACCATTCTTCACAGAATTGAAGGAAAACCGGCTGCAGAGTATACGAACAGATTCCCGGATGTACCGGATGGAGAGTTCTATTCAACGGCAGTTCTCTGGGCGGCTGATGCGAAGGTTGTTACCGGATATACAGATTCCGGATACTTTGGAACGAACGATCCGATTACCCGTGAGCAGATGGTAGTTATGATGTACCGTTATGCGGATTATAAGAAATACGATATATCAAAGACAGCAGACCTCAGCAGCTTTTCTGATGCAGAGCAGGTAAGCGAATTCGCAGAAACTGCTATGAAGTGGGCAGTAGAAAATGGAATCATTGAAGGAAAAGAAAATGAAGATGGTTCTTATCGTCTTGACCCACAGGGAGGCACGAGCCGTGCAGAATGCTCGATTATTATCCAGAGATTCATGGAGACATTCGGAGAGTAAGATAGAATTAGAATGTGATGAATAGAAAATACCCGGGAGTGAAAATATTCGCTCCCGGGTATTTTTCTGTAATTATGGTAATTATGAGATTGCTTTGGTAGTATTTCATCTTAAAATTATCCACTCATTTTAATTTATTAGAATTTTTTTGAAAAAATAAATAATTTATAATGATAGTATACAGAAAAATGCAATTAAGCAAGAAGGAGGAAGATGAATGAAAAAGAGAATTGCAGCATTACTCTTAAGTATGGCAATGGTAGCGACTATGATTCCGGTGAATATGGTCAGCGCAGCGCCGGAGAGTAAAGACAACCTGGACGAAGTAATAGAGGCCCAGGAAGAAGATTTGGGGACAAATGTTGCCCCACAGGCAACTGCAAGCGCAGACTACACGAATGTTTATGGCGTTAGTACGACAGCTATGAACGACGGACAGCTTGCAGGCAGCAATCCAAGTACAAGCTGGAACTCTTGGGGTACGACAGATGATGCGTATCCGATGGGAGCAAGGCTTACGTGGGAGAATAATGCGTACCGCCTTACCGGCATGCGTGTAATGTGGTGGGCATACAATGACGGCGGAGTAGTATTTCCAAGTGAATGTACCGTAGAATACTGGGATATGAATGAAAACCAGTATAAGACGATTGATGCAGTCGGTGTTGAATGCGACACTTCCGTAGATAATGGAGTGGATGGCAATAACAAAGTGTGGAATTACGTGGAATTTGAGGAGCCGATTCTTACGAATTCCCTTCAGCTTAAGATTTCAAGGGATGCAGAATCTCCGGTAGGTGTCGGCATCAGTGAATGGGAAGCATTTGGAACGCCTGTGACTGCAGAGGATAATATTCTTGTGGGAGCGGCAATAAGCGGCGAGAAAAATCTTGCAAAAGACGTGCAGGCTACTTATACGGCGGCGACAGTTCCGGAAGGGCTTACACAGAATGTTACTTACAAATGGGAAGTGATTTCCGGGGAAGACAAGATTGCGATTAATGGCTCTAGTACAGGAAGCACGGTGAAAGTGGATGCGAAGGCCAGTGGTTCTGCAACCTTGAAGGTAACGGTTTCTCATGTAGAAGGTGGAAACACAGTTGCAAAAACTGCAGAGCAGGAGATCAAGGTAGAAGGCATCGAAAGCATTGAGACGTATAAAACAGCAACGGCTGAAGGTGTTGCTCCGATACTTCCTAACAGAGTTGTTGCAAATGGATTGACCTTCGATGATCCGACGGAGTCCAGGACAACAAGAAATAATAATGTACAGTTGGGTGAGACTTTTGATTCTAAGCTTGTTCCGGTTACCTGGGAAGAGGTAGATCCGAAAGATTATGCAGTTGGGAAGAAAGGGACAACCTTTACCGTGAAGGGTACGGTTAACTACGGCGGTATGGAATACGATGCAACAGCAGAGATTACCGTAAATGACAAGGTCGTTACACCAGTTGCAAATACGACGGTAACTTTTGAAAATGTACAGCTTACTGATAATTTCTGGAATCCCAAACAGAAAATTAATGCAGTGACTTCTCTGAATAAAGCAATCTCTGAGATTGAGAAATCTTCCGGCGGCGAGCCGAACTTTAAGAATGCAGTGAAGAAACTGAACGGAGAAGACTACAATGCATTC
>NZ_JAOQJU010000020.1:0-51279 GCF_025567385.1 Dorea acetigenes | reverse complement strand
GGATTTCTCCAACCATGAGATGTACTGCGCGGGTCATTTCTTTGAGGCTGTTGATGCATATACCCGTTACAGAGAAGGAATCGGCAAGCCGGATTATAGCCTCTATGTAGCTGGTAAGAGATTTGCGGATGAAATTGTATCACTCTTTGGACCAGATGGAGAGCGTCATGAAGTACCGGGACATGAAGAAGTGGAACTCGGTCTGATTAAGATTGCTAAGCTGGTTGAAGAATATGAAGGCGAAGGAGCTGGCGACAAGTATGTGGAGACGGCACAGCTTTTCATCGACAGACGTGGAGAAAACTCTTCGCTCCGTGACAGCGGATACTATGGCGGTACATATTCTCAGGACAGGACGGCATTTGCAAACGAGACAAGTGCAGTTGGGCATTCCGTACGTGCAATGTATTTCTATACAGGAGCAACGGATGTAGCAGCGCTTCTTCCGGATGACAATGAGACCAAACAAACCTATATGAACACCCTCAGTACCATCTGGGATGCGGTAGAAAACCGCAAGACTTATATTACAGGCGGTATTGGTACGACAGCTCCAAGTTCAGACTCCGAAGGCTTTGGCGATGACTACGTTCTTCCGAACGATCAGTCCTACTGTGAGATCTGTGCAGCAATCGGTTCTGCAAACTGGAACCAGAGAATGAACCTTCTGTACGAAGATGCAAAATATGCAGATGTGGTAGAAAGAAACCTTTACAACTCTATCCTGGTTGGAACGAACCTGGATGGTAACCGGTTCTATTATTCCACACTTCTGGAAGTTGAAAGCGGAAATGCAAGAAGTGAATGGTTTGGATGTGCATGCTGCCCACCGAACCTGATGAGAACGATTGCAAAATTAAGCGAATATATGTATACCGTACATGGGGATAAACTGTATGTGAACCAGTATATCGGAAGCGACGGTTCTGTCAATGTGGATGGCACAGAGGTTGCGATCACACAGGAAACAAACTATCCATGGGAAGGCTCTGTAAAGATGACGGTAGATCCGGCAGCGGATAAGGCATTTGCAATGAAGATTCGTATCCCGGGATGGATTGATGAGCAGGAGAATAAGACTGTTACAATTAAGGTAAATGATACGGAAGTAACAGGCGAAAAAGAAAATGGTTATGTGACGGTCGACCGTACCTGGAAAAAAGGTGATGTTGTGACAATCGAGATGCCGATGGAAGTACGTAAGACAGAGGCAGATCCGCATGTAACAACGAATGAAGGACGGATCGTATTAGAGCGCGGACCAATCGTATATTGTATGGAAAAAGCAGGCAATGCACAGATGAATGAAGACATTGAGGAGTTCAGCCCTCTGAACTTCGTAATTCCGAGAGCATCTGAGCTGAAAGCTGAGTACAAGGAAGACCTTCTGGACGGTGTTGTAGAGATTACCGGCGACGTGATGTATGACGACGGAAGTGTGAATGGAAAGCTTGCGAAACTCCAGGCAGTTCCATACTATGCATGGAATAACCGTGGAGATGACGGCGTAGAGGGGCAGAACAGTTCCAGCCAGATGTTAATCTGGACAACAGCGACGGATGAAGAAATTTCAGATCTGATGATTACCGGCGGTATGCCGATTACCCCGAAAGAGAAGACAACCTTAACAGCGGAGCTTACTTCCGGAGAAGCGAAGTCCTATCAGTGGGAAATCGTATCCGGTGACAGCCTTGAAATTGTCAGTGGTGCAGACGCTGCCACAGTAACAATCAAAGGTCTTGCAGTTGGAAAAACTACTCTTAAGGTTACGGTAACAACGGCAGATGGCAAAACTCTGACAGATGAAACGGAGTTTGAAGTAGAAGAGAAGAAAGATCCGCGAGAGAATAATGTGGCTCCGAAGGCAACTCCTTCTGCAACATTTGTGAATCCGTATCTGGATCGGAATACAGCACCAAAGAAGGTGATTGACGGTACGCTGGCAGATGGACCTTCCATGACATGGAATACCTACTCAATGAGTGGCGATACCGATACGATTACGCTGACATGGGATCAGGAATACGATCTTTACGGAATGCGTGTAATGTGGTGGTCTGACAACGGCGGCGTGAAATTCCCGCAATCCTGTAAAGCAGAGTACTATGATGCTGAGACGGATTCCTGGGTTGAGCTTACCGATATGACAGATGAAACCGGTGCGGCAATTACATCTGTAGGCGTAAAATATGGTACAGAGACAGAGACTTCCAATAATGAGTCCAGCTTTATCAATGGAAATAACCGTTACTGGAATGTTGCAACATTTACAGAGCCAATTAAAACGACGAAAATTCGACTGACTCCTACCAGAAATGGTTCAGGTTCCACCGGTTTTGGTATTGGCGAGTGGGAAGTATTTGGCGAAGTGTCTGGCTCTGTTGATGAGGCGGAATTAGAATCCATTACGGTTACACCTCCGACAAAGACGGAGTATACGGTGGGTGAAGAACTTGTTCTTGACGGAATGAAGGTGACCGCTAACTATAGCGACGACACAACAAAGGACGTTGCAGTTGCGGATTGTAAAGTAAGCGGCTATGACAAGACCAAGGTTGGCGATCAGACAGTAACAGTAACATATGAAGGAAAGACAGCAACCTTTAAGGTTACAGTGAAGGAAGCAGCGAAACCAGATGATACAGACAAGAAGGAACTTGAGACGGCAGTTAAAAATGCAATTCCGGATACGGAGAAAGCTAAGTATTCAGCAGAAAGCTGGGCAGCTTATGAAGAAGCTTTGAAGAAGGCAGAAGAAGTATTAGCGAAAGAAGATGCAACACAGCAAGAAATCGATGATGCAGTTGCTGCACTTGACAAAGCATCAAAGGCTCTTCAGGCAAAAGGACTTCCATACGAAGACGTGGTAGAAAGTGACTGGTTCTACGATGAAGTGGCTTACAACTACTACGAAGAGATTATGACAGGTATGGATCCGACGCATTTTGGACCATACGTTGTTCTTCCACGTGCACAGTTTGCAACGATTCTCCACAGAATTGAAGGAAAACCGGCTGCAGAGTATACGAACAGATTTCCGGATGTACCGGATGAACAGTTCTATTCAACGGCAGTTCTTTGGGCGGCAGATGCGAAGATCATTACCGGTTACACAGATTCCGGTTACTTTGGAACGAATGATCCGATTACCCGTGAGCAGATGGTAACCATGATGTACCGTTATGCGGAATACAAGGGATATGAATCCAAAGACCCGACCGATATCAGTGCATTTACAGACGCCGATAAAGTAACAGAATTTGCGGAAAAGGCAATGAAGTGGGCAGTAGCCAACGGAATTATTGCCGGCAAAGAAAATGAAGACGGATCCTATCGTCTTGACCCACAGGGCGATACAAGCCGTGCAGAATGTGCGATTATTATCGAGAGATTTATGAAGACATTCGAAGAGTAAATAGAATGTACGAAAGACCAGTATTCAGGAGCGGGATAATCCCGCTCCTGAATATTTTAGTATGGGAAAAGGATGCAGTAAAACAAAAAAATTATAGTGGAAGATTTTATTGGAATGTGATATAATATTTAAGATTGTGAGCAGGAATAGTATATCCGAGACCACTGAAATGTGTATTTGCCGGAAAATATATGTTTCAGTAGTTTCGGGGGGATTCCTGCGGCGCAGGAATGAATTTATTAAGAAGGAGAAAGCTATGTATAAAAAGTATGAGATGGAATTAGCCGGAAGAACTCTTCGTGTAGATGTTGGAAGAGTTGCGAAACAGGCAAATGGAGCTGTTCTTATGCATTATGGCGACACGACTGTGCTCTGTACTGCAACAGCATCGGAAAAACCGAGGGAAGGAATTGATTTCTTCCCGTTAAGTGTAGAATATAATGAAAGATTATATGCAGTCGGAAAGATTCCGGGAGGATTTAATAAGCGGGAAGGAAAGGCATCTGAGAATGCAATTCTTACGGATCGGGTAATCGACCGTCCGATGCGTCCGCTGTTCCCGAAGGATTACCGCAATGATGTTACCTTGGAAAATCTGGTTCTTTCTGTGGATCAGGATTGTTCACCGGAACTTACGGCTATGCTGGGTTCTGCGATTGCTACGTGTATTTCAGATATTCCGTTTGATGGTCCGATTTCTACAACGCAGGTAGGCCTGGTAGAAGGAGAATTTGTATTTAATCCGACAGCGGCACAGAAAGAAGCATCTGACCTTGCCCTGACGGTTGCTTCCACCAGAGAGAAGGTTATTATGATTGAGGCAGGGGCGAATGAAGTACCGGAGGCACAGATGATAGATGCGATTTTCGCTGCTCATGAAGTGAATCAGAAGGTAATCGAATTTATTGATACTATTGTTGCAGAGTGTGGTAAAAAGAAACATGAATATATCAGCTTTGCGGTTCCGGAAGAGTTGTTTGATGCAATCAAGGAGATTGTTCCTCCTGCGGAGATGGAAGAAGCCGTATTTACAGATGAGAAGCAGGTGCGTGAAGAAAATATCCGTAAGATTACAGAAAGGCTTGAAGAGGCATTTGCAGACAAGGAAGAGTGGCTTGAGAAGCTTGGAGAGGCAGTATATCAATATCAGAAGAAGACGGTGCGTAAGATGATTCTTAAGGATCACAAACGTCCGGATGGAAGGGCAATCGATCAGATTCGTCCGTTGGCGGCGGAAGTTGATCTGATTCCGAGAGTTCATGGTTCTGCAATGTTTACCCGTGGACAGACGCAGATTTGTAATATTGCGACGCTGGCTCCGCTGGCTGAGGCGCAGAAGCTTGATGGACTGGATGAATCAGAGACATCCAAGAGATATATGCACCACTATAATTTCCCGTCCTATTCCGTAGGGGAGACGAGACCGTCCAGAGGACCGGGACGCCGTGAAATCGGGCATGGAGCTTTGGCTGAGAGAGCTTTGGTTCCGGTTCTTCCGAGTGAAGCAGAGTTCCCGTATGCAATCCGTACAGTATCTGAGACTTTTGAGTCCAATGGTTCTACTTCTCAGGCAAGTGTTTGTGCATCTTCTATGTCATTGATGGCTGCAGGTGTGCCGATTAAGGCGGCAGTTGCAGGTATTTCCGCTGGCCTGGTGACAGGGGAGACGGACGATGATTATCTGGTACTTACAGATATTCAGGGATTGGAAGATTTCTTTGGAGATATGGATTTTAAAGTAGCAGGTACGCACAAAGGAATTACGGCAATCCAGATGGATATTAAGATCCACGGTCTTACGCGGCCGATTATTGAAGAAGCAATTGCAGCAACCAAGAAGGCAAGAACTTACATTTTGGACGAGGTTATGGCGAAGGCGATCGCAGAGCCGAGACCGGAAGTCGGACCGTACGCACCGAAGATTATTCAGATGCAGATTGATCCACAGAAGATTGGCGATGTTGTTGGACAGCGTGGAAAGACAATCAATGCCATCATCGAGGAGACGGGTGTGAAAATTGACATTACTGACGATGGGGCAGTCTCCATCTGCGGCGTGGAAGCAGAGAGCATGGAGCGCGCAAAGAAATTGATTCAGATTATCGTGACAGACTTTGAAGCAGGCATGGTTCTGGAAGGTAAGGTTGTAAGTATTAAGGAATTCGGAGCTTTCCTTGAATTTGCTCCGGGTAAAGAGGGAATGGTACACATTTCCAAGATTTCCAGGCAGAGAATTAAGCAGGTGGAGGATGTTCTGACACTGGGTGATGTTGTGAAGGTTGTCTGCCTTGGCAAGGACAAAATGGGACGTCTGTCATTCAGCATGAAGGATGTAGCAGAATAGAAAGCACGGCCGGATACAGAGCAAAATGCAGTTGTGTATATTGTGAAAGTAAATCAGGGATGTAGGAAAGTATTGCTTTGCTACGTCCCTTTTTAATGCATATTTTTCTATCTGTTACATACATATGTTTTAAGAGGTGGACAAAGATGGAAAGAAATAAGGTTTTGAAAGTGCTGCCGGGTTCTGTCCGGCTGTTGATTGAGAAAGAAAATCTTCAGTATGAGTATTTGCAGGAGATTAAGCTCCGTACAGGGCAGCCGCTGATTTTGAAGTATAAGGGGAATGAAATTATACCCGGGAAGGCAAAGGAACGTCCTTACATTGTTTCAGCAGCAGATGTCAGGGAAACGATGGATTATGTCAGCAATTATTCGTTGTATGCGTATGAAGAAGAAATGCGTCAGGGGTTTATTACGATTGAAGGCGGACACAGGGTAGGGATGACGGGGCAGGCGATACTGGAGGAGGGAAAGGTGAAAAATTTAAAGTATGTTTCGTCTTTGAATATCCGTATGGCTCATGAAGTGCTTGGGTGTGCAGATGGTGTTTTTCCCTACATTACTTACAACAGGCAGCTTGCCCATACACTAATTATTTCACCGCCCGGTTGTGGGAAAACAACGCTTTTAAGGGACATGGTGCGCCAGATTTCCAACGGGAATGATTGGATCAGCGGAATGTCGGTCGGGGTGGTAGATGAACGCTCGGAGATTGGAGGAAGTTATATGGGGGTGTCCCAGAATCATCTGGGGATGCGGACAGATGTGCTGGATTGCTGCCCGAAAGCGGAAGGAATGATTATGCTGATCCGTTCTATGGGCCCCCAAGTAGTAGCAGTGGATGAAATTGGCGCATCAGAAGATGTACATGCCATTGAATATGCAATGTACTGTGGCTGCAAGTTGCTTGCCACTGCGCATGGAGCGTCTCTGGAAGAGATAAAGAAGAAACCACACCTCGGGCGTATGGTGGAGGAGCGAAGGTTTGAGAGATACATTGTGCTTGGAAATGTGGGGCAGGTAGGAGAAATACGGGGAATTTATGACGAAGCAGGCAGAGAGATAAGAAAATGACGAAGATAATAGGCAGTATCATGATTATTGCGGCGGCTTCACTGCTGGGATGGAAAAAGGCGGCAGATGTGGACAGAACTTATGAAGAATTGCAGTATATCCAAAGACTTTTGTATCTTTTGCAGAGTGAGGTTTCGTACTCCAGAGCCTTTCTTGCAGAAGCATTTTTCAATCTTTCACACAACGCAAGAGAACCATATCAGGCGTGGATGAGACAACTTTCCTATTGTATGGAAAGCCGCAGCGAAGGGGAGTTTGAAGCAATCTGGAACCGGACAATCAGCCAGTATCTGCAGGGAAGTTATCTGCCGGAACGGGAAATAGAGCATTTACGAGAATTGGGGAAGTATCTTGGAAATGCGGATATCAGAACACAGGTAAGGCATATCGAACTACTGGAAGAGCAGATAGGGATAGCAATGAAAGAAATGCAGGAAGAATTGCGGACGAAGAAAAAGCTATATTATTGTCTGGGAGTTACGGGCGGTATTTTCCTCGCAATTATTCTGATATAAGAATGTAAGGAGGTAGCATGAGTGTTAATCTGATTTTTAAAATAGCGGCGGTGGGAATTCTTGTATCGGTGCTTAGCCAGGTTCTAAAGCATAGCGGAAGAGAAGAACAGGCTTTTCTTACAAGCTTTGCAGGCCTTCTTTTAGTGTTGTTCTGGATTGTTCCATACATTTATGAGTTGTTTGATTCTATCAGACAATTATTTTCTTTGTAGACGGAAAAGAGGGGTGCAGGTTGAGCGTAATGCAAATCGGACTGTTGGGAATTGCCGGAGTGCTCATGGCAGTACAGTTCAAAAGTGGAAAATCAGAATATGGAATTTATATCAGTATTGGGTTAAGTCTGCTTGTATTCTTTTCCATTGTCAGCAAGTTAAAGGTTATTTTGGATGTTGTAAGGCAGATTGGGGAAACCATTCATTTGAATACTGCTTATGTGGGGATGCTGATGAAGATGTTGGGGATTGCATATGTGGCAGAATTTTCTTCGGGGATTTGTAAGGATGCCGGATATCAGACCATAGCTTCCCAGATAGAAATATTCAGTAAGCTGGCAATCCTGGTAATGGGAATGCCTGTGATTTTGGCACTTTTGGAAATGATAGGAGAATTTCTTTCATGAGAAGAAAAAGAGTATTGTCTGCGACAATGATGATTCTTGGAATTTGGCTGTTGGCAGGGTTATGTGCGGCGGCGTCAGACTCAGAAGAAGAACCTGGTTATATGGAAAATATAGAAGAATCTCTTATGGAAGAATTTGATTTTCAGGAAATTGAAGAAGTGCTGGATGAGCTGTTCCCGGAGGAAAAGCTGAGCTTTCGCGAGACAGTACTTACCTTTATGAATGGAGACATACAGGAAGGATTGGATATGGCGAAACGCCTGATAAAAGATCAGTTTACTTATGCTTTTCGGGTAAATAAAAACAATTTGATACATATCCTATTAATTGTGGTTGTAGCGGCAGTGTTTACGAATTTTTCCAGTGTGTTTCAGAATAAGCAGATATCGGAAATCAGTTTTTATGTATTATATCTGCTATTGATTGCCCTCTGTCTCCGCTCTTTTCAGGCCTCCGTAGACTGGGTAAGTGATGGAATTGGTGCCCTCATCGATTTTATGAAAGTATTGGGTCCGGTTTACTTTGTGGCAGTCGCAATCGCAAAAGGCAGTGTGACATCTGCAGCATTTTACAATCTTATGCTGTTGGTAATTTTTGTGGCAGAGTTATTTGTCCTGAAGTTTCTGGTGCCCTGTGTACATGTTTATATTATGGTGAAGGTACTGAATTTCTTGTCCGGGGAAGATTATTTATCGAAGTTTGCCGAACTGATTGAAATGGTAATTACCTGGACTTTGAAGACAATGCTGGCATGTATGGCCGGGCTTCAGTTTATCCAGGGGTTGATTGCTCCGGCCATTGATGCGGTCAAACGAAGTGTACTGACAAAAGGAGTGGAAGCGATACCGGGAGTCGGTGATGCAATCGGCGGGGTGACGGAGGTAGTACTGGGGACAGCAGTGCTTGTGAAGAACAGTATTGGCGTTGCAGGAATGTTAATCTGTGTTTTGCTTTGTGTAGGACCGGTGATCCAGATGGCGGTTATGGCACTCATGTATAAGCTGTCGGCAGCGTTGGCGCAGCCTGTTTCTGACAAAAGGCTGGTGAACTGTATGGAAAGTGTGGGAGAAGGCTGTCGGCTGCTTCTGCGGATGTTATTTACAGTGGGAGTTCTTTTCCTGCTTACGATTGCCATAGCGGCTGCCGCCGCGGGAAAGGGATAAAGATGTTTGATTATATTTATGAATGGGTGAGAAACATTGCCTGTTATATGGTGCTGGTGACTGCATTTATTCAGATTGTGCCGGGAAATGATTATAAGAAATATATCCGCTTTTTTACGGGAATCATATTGATAATTCTTCTTATGACGCCGGTTCTTAAGCTTTTGGGGATGGGGAGTGGGTTCTGGGATATTTATGAGGGAAAGGCATATGAAGAACAGCGACGGGAAATGGAAGAAGCAGCAGAATTATGGAATAATCTGGAAATATCAGAATATGTAGCAGATCCGGAAAAATTTACGGAAGAAGACGATATACAGATTGAGGTGGGGGAAATCAGCATTGGACATTAAATGGAATCCGAAAACGGGGAAGAAGATGATAGAGAAAATCATGGCAAAGGATCGCCTGGTAATTCTTCTGCTGGCAGGGATTCTGCTGGTGGTGATAGCCCTTCCCTCTGGCAGAAAAAATGATGACGGCACAGAGGATGCCATTGATGAGACGGCACAGGAGATATCTGTTTCGGAGCAGGGAGATGTATATGCGGCGTATATGGAAAGACATCTGGCAAATGTGCTGTCCAAGGTGGAGGGAGTAGGGAATGTAAAGGTTATGATTACATTTAAAACTTCTGCAGAGAAAGTGGTGGAAAAAGATAGGGAGACAAGTGGCGAATCGGTGAAGGAAGAGGACAGCCAGGGTGGAAGCCGTACCACTGTCAATAATTCTTCCAGTGAATCAACGGTATATGTAGGGGAGAATGGCAGTATGTCAGAGAGCAGCACGGGACAGAATCCCTATGTCATTAAGGAAATAAGTCCGAAAATAGAGGGCGTGGTGGTGATTGCAGAAGGTGGGGATAATCCTGTGGTGATTCAGGATATTAGTGAGGCAGTTCAAGCATTATTTGATGTAGACACGCATAAAATTAAAATAATGAAATTGAATCAAAAATAGGCAGGAGGATGAACAGTGAAACGTATATTTCGGAAGAACCAGGTGATTATTGGAGCATTGGCCGTTATGATAGCGGTGGCGGGGTACTTAAACTACTCAGGACGAATATTTGGAAGCAGCGATGATGCTGCGCAGACCAGCGGAGAACTGGCAAATAAGGAACTTTTGGACATATCGGAAGATGATCTGACGGAAACATCCGGTGATATAGTGAGTCAGGATAGTGAAGCGGCGGATGGCACAGTGGAAGGGACACCGGGAGAGGCAGTGCTTACCAGCGGGGATGCCAGCGCGGTAGTTGCGGAGGCGAAGGTGACGAGGGAACAGGTGCGGGCGAAGAACAAGGAATCCCTGATGGAAATCATTGATAATGAAAATTTAAGTGATGCGCAGAAAGAAGATGCGGTAAACCAGATGATAGCCATGACAGATCTGGCAGAAAAGGAAGCGGCGGCAGAGACCCTGCTCTCATCAAAAGGATTCTCGGAGACGGTGGTAAGTCTGACGGCGGACAGCGCGGATGTGGTAGTCAATGCATCGGAGCTTAGCGATGCGAACCGGGCGCAGATTGAAGATATTATTTCCAGGAAAACGGGGATTGCGGCAGAAAATATAGTGATTACTCCGGTATATGCAGAAGAAAAATAAGATAAAACCGTAAGATAAAAGAAGAACAGTTTGAATAGCTGTTCTTTTTTTGTTATAATAAATTGATTATGCGTAAGAATAGAAGATGCAGGAGTGTTTGATTATGTCAGAGATAACGAAGGAAATAAAAGAACAGATCAATAAAAGAAGGACGTTTGCAATCATATCTCATCCTGATGCAGGTAAGACTACCCTGACGGAAAAGTTCCTTCTGTATGGCGGGGCAATTAACCAGGCAGGAAGTGTAAAAGGAAAAGCTACCGCCAGACATGCGGTGTCAGACTGGATGGAGATTGAGAAGGAAAGAGGAATTTCCGTAACATCCTCTGTGCTGCAGTTTAACTATGGGGGTTATTGTATTAATATCCTGGATACGCCGGGACATCAGGATTTTTCGGAGGATACCTACCGCACACTTATGGCGGCGGATTCTGCTGTGATGGTAATTGATGCGTCAAAAGGAGTAGAGGCGCAGACCCGGAAACTGTTTAAAGTATGTACCATGCGGCATATCCCGATTTTTACTTTTATTAATAAGATGGACCGGGAGGCAATGGATACTTTTGAACTTCTGGATGATATTGAAAATGAGCTGGGGATTGCTACTTGTCCGGTCAACTGGCCGATTGGTTCCGGTAAGAACTTTAAAGGAGTGTACGACAGAGCGACAAAGGAAATCGAACTGTTTTCCGATACGAAAAAGGGGACTACCCAAGGACAGGTTAAGAAGGTTCCGCTTGGTGATCCGGAAGTGACGTGGCTGATTGATGAATCCCAGAGACTGCAGTTGATGGAAGAAATCGAATTGCAGGACGGAGCCGGAGCTGAGTTTGACCAGGAATTGGTAAGCAAGGGAGAGTTGTCTCCGGTCTTTTTTGGTTCTGCTCTTACCAATTTTGGGGTGGAGACTTTTCTGGAGCATTTCCTGAAAATGACGACATCTCCTCTTCCAAGAATTTCTGACCAGGGAGAAATTGACCCCATGAAAGAGGAAGCGTTTTCTGCTTTTGTATTTAAGATTCAGGCAAATATGAATAAGGCGCATCGTGACCGGATTGCGTTTATGCGAATTTGTTCAGGTGCTTTTGAGGCGGGGATGGAAGTGTTCCATATCCAAGGAGGCAAGAAGGTCCGGCTGTCGCAGCCGCAGCAGATGATGGCGAGTGAGCGCAAGATGATTGACAGAGCTTATGGAGGCGATATTATTGGTGTGTTTGATCCGGGGATTTTTTCTATAGGAGATACCCTTACTACATCGGCGAAAAAATATGCCTATGAAGGCATACCGACATTTGCGCCGGAGCATTTTGCAAGGGTACGCCAGGTAGATACGATGAAGAGAAAGCAGTTCATCAAGGGGATTAACCAGATTGCACAGGAGGGCGCAATTCAGATTTTCCAGGAATACAATACCGGTATGGAAGAGATTATCGTGGGCGTTGTAGGAGTACTGCAGTTTGACGTGCTCAAGTACCGTCTGGAGAATGAATACAATGTGGAAATCCGTATGGACAGCCTGCCTTATGAGCATATCCGATGGATTGAGAATGAAGAAATCAATCTGGATAAGCTGGTGGGGACTTCCGATATGAAGAAGATTAAGGATTTAAAAGGAAGACCGCTTCTGCTCTTTGTAAATGACTGGAGTGTCCGTATGACGCTGGAGAGGAATGAAGGACTCATTCTGTCAGAGTTCGGAAAGGCATAAAAGGCTTTGCAATCGTATATAAATTTGGTATAATAGTCGAAAAGAGCAGAAAGAATAATCGAGAAAAGCGAGGTTAAGATTATGGGAAAAGAAGAAAGAAATACTTATACAATAAAAGCAGATGAAAATCTCGGTGAAGTGAAGATTGCAGATGAAGTAGTTGCGATCATCGCAGGCCTTGCAGCTATGGAGGTGGATGGTGTCGCTTCTATGTCAGGGAATACCACACGGGAGATTATCGGAAAGCTGGGCATGAAGAATTTGTCAAAAGGAGTAAAGGTAGACGTTCTGGAAGGGATTGTGACAGTGTCTCTGAAGCTGACCCTGAAATATGGATACAGCATTGTTGAAGTATCCGGCAAAGTACAGGAGAAGGTGAAGGCAGCAATTGAGAATATGACCGGACTTACGGTTGCAGACGTGAATATCCGGGTTGCCGGAGTGGACGTACCGGAGGAAGCATAAGTGAAGAGATCAGAATTAAGAGAACATATCTTTAAGGTGTTGTTTGGATTGGAATTTGTTTCGCCGGAAGAGATGCCCGGGCAGCTCCAGCTTTATTTTGGACAACTCGAAGATATAAAAGAGAAGGACAGAGCGTACATTCAGACGAAAGCGCTGGCAGTGGCAGAACATTTGGAGGATATAGACGCGCTTCTGAATGCCAGTACGACTGGATGGAAGACAGGAAGGATGAACAAAGTAGACCTTACGATTTTAAGGCTTGCAGTTTATGAGATGAAATGGGATGACGATGTGCCGGTTTCAGTAGCCATCAATGAAGCAGTTGTGCTGGCAAAGCAATTTGGCGGCGATGACAGCTCTGCTTTTGTAAATGGCGTGCTGGCGAAAATCGTGTAATAGGCGAAGAAAAGGTAAGGATTTGGGTATGGCAGGCAATGTATATACCGTCGGACAGGTGAATGCTTATATTAAAAATATGTTTGCACAGGACTTCATGATGAACCATATCTATGTGAAGGGTGAAGTCTCTAACTGCAAATACCATACATCAGGACATATATATTTTTCACTGAAGGATGAGTCTGGATTGATTGCCTGCGTGATGTTCGCGGGGCAGCGAGGCGGACTCTCTTTTCGTATGTGTGAAGGACAGCAGGTTATTGTGTTCGGCACGGTAGGCGTCTATGAACGGGGCGGATCCTACCAGCTTTATGCAAAAGAGATCCGTTTAGACGGGGAAGGTGTGCTCTATGAACGGTTTCAGGCGCTGAAAAGGGAGCTGGAAGAGATGGGAATGTTTGCTCCCGAATATAAAAAGCCGATTCCGCAGTTCGCACGACGGGTAGGCGTGGTGACGGCTCCCACGGGCGCTGCCGTCCGTGATATTATGAACATCAGCAGGAGAAGAAATCCTTTCGTGCAGTTAATCCTTTATCCGGCGCAGGTGCAGGGCGAAGGCGCGAAAGAAAGTATTGTCCGCGGAATCCGTATGCTGGAGCAGCAGCAAGTGGATGTTATCATTGTAGGAAGAGGCGGCGGTTCTATTGAGGATCTGTGGGTGTTTAATGAAGAAGCGGTGGCGAGGGCTATATTTGAGTGTCAGATTCCGGTTATTTCAGCGGTTGGCCATGAGACGGATACGACTATTGCAGACTTTGTGGCGGATCTGCGTGCTCCGACGCCTTCGGCGGCAGCAGAGCTTGCAGTTTGGGATTATCAAATTGTTCGCAGTACGATGCAGGAATACCGGCGAAAGCTGGGACAGAGAATGCAGCAGAAGCTTCAGATAGAAAGGATGCGTCTCGCAGGATATCAGACGAAACTGAAATATCTGCATCCCGGCAATAAGGTCAGGGAGCAGAGACAGCGGACAGTGGAGCTGGAGGATGCTCTGCGCCAGCTTATGGATCAGAAGATCCTTGTGGCAAGACACAGATTGGCGCTTGACATGGAGAAGATGAAAGGCCTTTCTCCCATCGGGAAGCTGAACCGGGGATATTCCTATGTAGAAGGCGGAAATGACGGTGAAAAGCATGTGATTAAAAGTATCGGGCAGGTGCAGAAGGAAGAAATTCTGTCTGTCTATGTGACGGATGGAATTATCTATGCAGCGGTGACTGGAGTGAAGGAGGAACGGCATGGAAGAGAAGAATAGCCTGAATGATAAAGAACAGTCTCTGGATGAAGCATTTGGGGAACTGGAGCAAGTGATTTCCAGAATGGAAGGAGAAGTATCATTGGAGGAATCCTTTCGCCTTTACCATAAGGGAATGGATATGCTGAAAGTATGTAATGAAAAGATAGATAAAGTAGAAAAAAAGATGCTGGTGATGGATGAGGAAGGAGAATTGCATGAATTCTAGAGATAGTTATGCGGTTTTGCGTGAGAAAAAAACGGCAGAGATAGAAGCAGTTTTAAGAAATTACCTTCCCCAAAAAGAAGGCTGCCAAAAGATTATAATGGAGGCGATGGAATATAGCCTGATGGCGGGAGGGAAGAGACTGCGTCCCATGTTGATGGGGGAGACTTACCGTCTGTTTGGAGGAGAAGGGAAGATAATTGAGCCATTTATGGCGGCGATTGAGATGATACATACCTATTCTCTTGTGCACGATGATCTTCCGGCTATGGATAATGATGATTACCGGAGAGGCAGAAAGACGACCCATGTTGTGTATGGGGAAGATATGGGAATCCTCGCCGGGGACGCTCTTCTTAACTATGCTTTTGAGACAGTGTCAAAAGCATTTGAACTTTACCCGGAGAAAAGTGCGGCTGCCGGAAAAGCATTTGGTATATTGGCGCGCAAGGCGGGAATCTATGGTATGATTGGCGGACAGGTTGTGGATGTGAAAGAGACAGGCCATAGAATTGGAAAAGAGATTCTGGATTTTATCTATGATCTAAAGACAGGGGCGCTGATAGAGTCTGCGATGATGACAGGAGCCGTGCTTGCGGAAGCTTCGGATGAAGATGTCAGGAAGGTGGAACAGATTGCGAAGAAAATAGGACTGGCATTCCAGATTCAGGATGATATTTTGGATGTTACCAGTACTGCGGAAGTTCTGGGAAAACCAATCCACAGTGATGAAAAGAATGAGAAGACAACGTATGTGACTTTACTTGGAATTGAAGAATCGGAGAAAATCGTAGAGCGGGAATCAGAAGAAGCAATTGCGCTGCTTAAGAGCCTGCCGGGGGAAAATGATTATCTGGAATGGCTGGTTAAGGAGCTGATTCACAGGAAAAAATAAGGAGTCCTTATTATGTTGGAACGGATACAGAAGGCGAATGATATCAAAGAACTGAATTATGATGAGATGGAAGTCCTGGCGGGGGAAATCCGGGAGTTCCTGATAGAGAAAATCAGCAGGACCGGAGGCCATCTTGCTTCTAATCTTGGAGTTGTGGAGCTTACTATGGCGATGCATAAAGTATTTACCCTGCCCCAGGACAGAATTATCTGGGATGTGGGACATCAGGCCTATACCCATAAGCTTCTGACAGGAAGGAAAGAAGGATTTGACGGTCTGCGCAAATATGGCGGAATGAGTGGTTTTCCAAAGCGTGCAGAAAGTGAATGCGATGCATTTGATACCGGTCACAGCTCCACCTCCATTTCTGCCGGGCTTGGATATGTACAGGCGAGAGAATTGCGGGGGGAGGATTATAATGTCGTTTCCGTAATCGGGGATGGCTCCCTGACTGGCGGCATGGCGTATGAAGCTTTGAATAATGCGGCTCCGCTGAAAGCAAATTTTATTATTGTGCTGAATGACAATCATATGTCTATTTCTGAAAATGTAGGCGGAATGTCAAAATACCTTGCTAAGCTCAGAACGGCAGATGTTTATACGGGACTGAAAAAAGGCGTTACCTATGCCCTTCATCAGATTCCGGTAGCAGGAGACAGGATAATTGAACAGATCCGTAAGACGAAGAGCAGCATTAAGCAGCTGGTGGTTCCGGGGATGTTTTTTGAAGATATGGGGATTACCTATCTGGGACCGGTCAAGGGGCATGACATCCGGATGCTGTGCCGGGCGTTTGAAGAGGCAAAGAAGGTAGAAGGTCCGGTTCTTCTGCATGTGTTGACGAAAAAAGGAAAGGGTTATAAGCCTGCAGAGAGGGAGCCGGCAAAATTTCATGGGACAGGTCCTTTCCATATTGCCACAGGAGAAGCAAAAGCCGGAAGCGGCAAGGATACTTATACGGATGTGTTTTCAAAGGTAATTTGTGATATTGGAAGGAAAGATCATGAAGTAGCAGTGATTACAGCGGCAATGGCAGATGGAACCGGGCTTGCTGAATTTAAGAAGCATTATCCGGCAAGGTTTTTTGACGTGGGAATCGCAGAAGCCCATGGAGTGACATTTGCGGCGGGACTTGCGGCAGGCGGAATGAAGCCTGTCTTTGCGGTATATTCCTCTTTTCTGCAGCGTGGATATGACCAGATTATCCATGATGTGGCGCTTCAGAAACTTCCGGTAGTATTTGCCATTGACCGGGCAGGACTGGTGGGAAGCGACGGAGAGACCCACCAGGGTGTTTTTGATTTGTCTTATATGGGAAGTGTGCCCAATATGACGGTGATGTCGCCCAAGAATCGGTGGGAGCTTGCGGATATGCTGCGTTTTGCGGTGGGATTTAATGGTCCTGTCGCCCTTCGTTATCCAAGGGGAGAGGCATATGACGGTTTTGAAGAATATCGTGCTCCTGTTGTTTATGGGAAGAGTGAAATCATTTATGAAGAGGAAGATATTGCAATTTTAGTTGTAGGCCATATGTTTGAGGAGGCTGTGAAGGTCAGGCGTGCTTTGAAAGAAACGGGCTATAACTGCAGTCTGATTAATGCAAGATTTGTTAAGCCGGTTGATACAAAGATGCTGGAAGAACTGGCAAAGAATCATAAGTTGTTTGTGACAGTAGAGGAAAATGTACGGTGCGGCGGTTTTGGTGAGCGGGTGCAGGGATATGTGTCTGAAAAGAGGCTTCCTGTTTCTGTCCTTAGTCTGGCACTGCCGGATGACTATATTGAACACGGAAGCGTGGAAGTACTCAGAAGAGAAGTCCTGCTGGATGCTGCGTCCATGACGAAGCAGATTATTGCAAGATATACAATGTTATAGGAGTGGATATGAAAGAACGGTTAGATGTATTGTTGGTGAAAAGAAACCTGGCGGAATCCAGAGAGAAGGCGAAGGCAATTATTATGTCCGGCTGTGTGTTTGTAGAAGGGCAGAGGGAAGATAAGGCGGGAACCACATTTTCTGATGAAGTGTCTATTGAGATTAAGGGACATACCCTTCCTTACGTCAGCAGAGGAGGCCTGAAACTGGAGAAGGCAATGGATAAATTTGAGGTGGATGTAAAAGACAAGGTCTGTACGGATGTAGGAGCATCCACAGGCGGATTTACTGACTGTATGCTTCAGAATGGGGCGAAAAAAGTCTATGCGATTGATGTGGGAAGGGGACAGCTTGCATGGAAACTCCGTCAGGATGAAAGAGTCATCTGTATGGAAAAGACGAATATCCGTTATGTGACGCCGGAAGATCTGGGTGAGCCGATTGATTTTTCGTCCATTGATGTATCCTTTATTTCACTGACAAAGGTGTTAGAGCCCATACGAAATTACCTGAGAGAACAGGGGCAGGTTGTGGCGCTGATTAAGCCTCAATTCGAGGCAGGGCGCGAAAAGGTCGGCAAGAAAGGCGTAGTGCGTGAAGAAAGTACCCATGTGGAGGTAATTGAGAAAGTAAAGGATTATGCCTGTTCGATTGGATTTAAAATCCTGGATCTGTCTTTTTCGCCGGTCAAAGGACCGGAAGGCAATATAGAATATTTAATACATCTGGAAAAGTGTGATCCGAAAGAGCGGTTTATCAGCGAAAAGATCCAAGTCAGGCAGACGGTAAGGGAAGCTTTTGATACATTGAATAAATAGACAGAGGGTTAGGAATAATGGAACGGTTTTTTATTGTTACGAACGACGGGAAGGATATCGGCGGACGGGTAACCGCAAAGGTGAAACACCTTTTGGAAGAACAGGGAAAGACCTGTATCCTCTGTGAGAAGGATGAGGATAAAAAGATTGTGAAGGAGAAAGTTCCGGCAGAGATTGATTGTGCGATTGTGATCGGTGGAGACGGGACTTTGATTGAAGTGGCAAGGATGCTGAGGAGAGAGATTCCGATCCTTGGGATTAATATGGGGACGCTGGGCTATCTTACCGAGGTGGAGGTGTCCGGCGTGGAACAGGCGGTTTGTCAGATGCTTGCGGATCATTATACGATTGAGAACAGAATGATGCTTCAGGCAGAGTTTGAAGACGGAAGCAGGGATATTGCCCTGAACGATATCGTAGTATCCAGGAAAAATGGACTCCGGCTGATTCATTTTGATATTTATGTGAATGGATCTTTCCTGAATTCTTATGAGGCGGATGGAGTGATTCTATCTACACCTACCGGTTCCACCGCCTACAATCTGTCAGCGGGGGGACCTGTGGTAGAACCAACGGCATCCTTGATTGTGATTACCCCAATCTGTTCTCATTCTTTGAATACCAGCAGTATCGTGTTGTCATCAGAAGATGAGATCGTGATATTGATTGGCGAGGGAAGGAATGGAAGGACAGAAGAAGTTTATATTACATTTGATGGTGCAGATATGGTAGAATTAAAAACAGGGCAGAAGCTGACGGTTCATAAGTCCGAATCTATTACACAGCTTATGAAGCTGAACGGACTCAGCTTTTTGGAAATACTGCACAGGAAAATGAAGGGAAATTAGTACGATGAAGATTAACCGACATGCGAAAATTATAGAATTGATTAATAAATATCATATTGAGACACAAGAAGAGCTGGCAGATTATCTGAACGAAGAAGGTTTTAAGGTAACACAGGCCACCGTATCCAGAGATATCAGGGATTTAAAGCTTACGAAGGTTCCGACAGATGGCGGCAGGCAAAAGTATGCCATACATCAGACGGCAGAGACGGAGATGAGTGACAAATATATCCGTGTTCTGAAAGATGGGTATGTTTCTATGGACATGGCGCAAAATATTCTGGTAATTAAGACGGTAGCAGGTATGGCTATGGCAGTTTGTGCGGCAATTGATTCCATGAAATGGAATGAAGTGGTTGGAAGCATTGCGGGGGATGATACCATTATGTGTGCAATCCGAAGTGCGGATGATACGATAAAAGTGATGGATAAAATCAGTAAAATTATTTTGTGATATAGACAGGAGATATTATGCTGCAGAGTTTACATGTGAAGAATCTGGCATTGATAGAAGAGATTGAGGTTGATTTTGGGCAGGGACTTAATATACTGACCGGAGAGACGGGGGCAGGAAAATCAATTATTCTTGGCTCTGTCAACTTGGCGCTGGGAGGACGGTACACGAAGGATATTCTGCGTAAAGGCGCAAAATATGGTTTTGTGGAACTTACATTTTCCCTGGAGAATAAAAAACAGATACGCAAGCTTGAAGAGTTGGATATATTTCCGGAAGACGGAATGGTGGTTTTGAATCGTAGGTTGATGGAAGGAAGAAGTGTCAGCAAAATTAATGGAGAGACGGTTTCTATGGCTCAGCTTAAGGAAGCAGCGGGAATTTTGATTGATATTCACGGACAGCATGAGCATCAGTCGCTTCTGTATAAAAAACACCAAATGGAAATTCTGGATGCATTTTCAAGGGAATATATTCAGGAGATGCTGGAGAAGGTAAGGGAAGCTTTTGAGACATACAAGCGTCTGAAGAATGAGTGGAAGCTGGCGAATACAGAAGAATCTGAGAGAGCGAAAGAAACGGATTTTCTGGAATTTGAGATTCAGGAAATCGAAAGCGCCGGCTTGAAAGAAGGGGAAGATGAAGTGTTGGAAGCAGAGTACCGCCGTATGGTAAATGCCAGGAAAATTGTGGAAAACATCGGGGAAGCATATGCATATACCGGGGGCTCAGGCGGGTCGGATGCCAGTGAGAGCATCAGCCGGGCAATCCGCTGCCTGTCCGATGCGGCACAATATGACGAAGAGGCACAGGTGCTGTATGGGCAGCTTGCGGAGATTGACGCTCTTTTGAATGATTTCAACAGGGATCTGGCGGATTACAGTGCTTCGATGGAATTTTCAGAAGAGGAATTCTATCAGACGGAAGAGCGTTTGAATGAAATAAACCGTTTGAAAACAAAATATGGTAATTCGGTAGCCGATATTCTTGCTTATTTGGAAGAAAAGCGAGAGCGGCTTTGCGTCTTGAAGGATTATGATACTTATCTGGAATCTTTAAAACAGCGTCTAAGTGAGACGGAAAGAATTCTTGCCCGTTATTGCCGGGAATTAAGCAGTATTCGGAAGGAGCAGGGCAGAATATTGACAGAATCTATCTGTAACGGACTGAAAGATTTGAACTTTATGGATGTGAAGTTTGAAATCCGGTTTGAAGAACTTGCAGAGTACACGGCTCGTGGAAAAGATGATGTGGAATTTTTGATTTCTATGAATCCGGGTGAACCGGTGAAGCCGCTGGCGGAGGTGGCGTCCGGAGGTGAACTTTCCAGAATTATGCTGGCAATCAAGGCTGTGATGGCAGACAGGGATGAGATTGAGACTTTGATTTTTGACGAAATTGATGTGGGAATCAGTGGAAGGACTGCGCAGAAAGTTTCAGAAAAGATGGCGCTGATTGGCAGAACCCATCAGGTTATCTGCATTACTCACCTTGCACAGATTGCGGCGATGGCAGATCGGCATTATGCTATTGAGAAGACGGTGGATGACGGAGTAACCAGGACGGGAATCCGGGAACTTTCGGAAGAAGAATCCGTTGGCGAGCTTGCAAGAATCCTGGGCGGCGCACAGATTACTGAGACGGTGTTAAACAGTGCGCGGGAAATGAAGAAGCTGGCGCAAAATACAAAATAATATTGTGTAAAAATAAAAAAAAATCACATACTAAAACAGATACGAAGAAAGTATCTGTTTTTTTGTTCTGTGAAAATAGTGTTCCCATAGAACAAGATTTTATATTCAGGATGTGAAAGGAACGGTTGTTATGAAAAGATACTGGTATAAACGGATTTTGATTATGGTTTTGGTATTTGCGGTCAGTGTAGGCGGAGGATATTATTTAATCCAATATAAGCAAGAAACTTTGAACAAAGAGGTGAGCGTCAATACCAGCGGTACAATGGTAATTCCCGGCGGAATGCCTGTTGGCATTTATCTGGAAACGGAGGGCGTACTGGTGTTGGGGACGGATAAGATTAAGGCTGAAGATGGCATGGAGTATGAGCCGGCGGCACATTTGGTAAAGGAAGGGGATTATATCGTCGGTATGGATGAGGAAGAGATCCATAATAAAACGGAATTAATTGAAATGGTTGATAAACTGGAAGATGAAGACGTGGTATTGAAGGTAAAGCGTCATGAACAGTTCATTGATATCCGGATTCAGGCAGTTAAGTGCAGTACAGATGGCTATAAATTGGGAATCTGGGTACGTGATAATGCACAGGGGTTGGGGACAATTACCTATTTGAATGCAGACAGTACCTTTGGGGCGCTGGGGCATGGAATCCATGATGTAGATACCAGTGAGCTTCTGGATATTTCAGGAGGGACTCTGTACACTACCAGTATTCGCGATATTCAGAAGGGGACGGACGGAGTCCCGGGTGGGATGGAAGGTATTATTGTGTATAATAATTACAATATGCTGGGAACGGTTACAAAGAATACAGAAGAAGGAATTTACGGGACGGTTGAGAGAGTGGAAGCATTGTTTTCCGGGGTGGATCCGGTGGAAGTGGCATCTGCGGAAGAAATACGGGAAGGAGAAGCATCCATCCGCTGTACGGTAGACGGAAAGCTGAAGGAATATAAAATTCGTATTACAAATATTGACAAAAACGCGAAAGAGGCGAATAAAGCATTGGAAATCCAGGTGACGGATGAAGAACTCCTGGATGCAACAGGAGGAATTGTGCAGGGAATGAGCGGTTCACCGATTTTGCAGGATGGAAAACTGGTGGGAGCTGTGACCCATGTATTTGTAAATGATCCCTCCAGAGGCTATGGAATTTTTGCAGAGACTATGCTAAAAAGGTCGAATGAATAGAAAAATAGTGTCGAATGAGAGAAGAATTCGGAAAACAGGTCGAAGGGTGTCAGCTTTTTACGACTTGAATTTCTTGATTTGGAATATGACGAATCATATAATTGTGTTTGACGAGTTTTTAGTGAAAAAGGAGGAGGAACATAAAAATGGGAGAAATAAGTGTGGCGTTAGCCGACGATAACGAAAGAATTCTGGAATTGCTTGGCGAAATTATAAGCAGTGACAGAGACCTGAATCTTGTTGGAAAGGCAAACAATGGAGAGGAAATATGTAAGGTAATCAGGGAAAAAGAGCCGGATGTTGTCTTGTTGGATTTGATTATGCCGAAAATGGACGGGCTAAGTGTGATGGATGCGGTCGAGAATGATAAAACACTTAAGAAACATCCGAATTTTATCGTTGTTACGGCCGTAGGGCAAGAGCGGATTACAGAAGATGCGTTCAATAAAGGGGCGCATTATTATGTAATGAAACCATTTCATAACGATATTATTTTAAGCTACATTAAAAGCGCCAGCAAAGGCAGACATAAAATGCCGGTGCCCGGTTCATGCGGTGAAGATGCAGAAGAGGAAAATGAAGTGAGCATGGAGAACAGGGTGACGGATATGATTCATGAGATTGGAATTCCGGCACACATTAAGGGATACCACTATCTGAGAGATGCAATTATGATGGCTGTCGAGGATATGGATGTACTGAATGCAGTGACAAAAGTGTTGTATCCCACCGTGGCTAAAAAACATCAGACGACAGCAAGCCGTGTAGAAAGGGCTATCAGGCATGCCATTGAAGTGGCATGGAGCAGAGGAAAATTAGATACATTAGATGAACTATTTGGCTATACAGTAAGCAATGGGAAAGGGAAGCCTACAAATTCAGAGTTCATCGCATTGATTGCGGATACGCTAAGATTGGAATATAAAAACAGATAAGACTTTCCTTCTGGCGAAAAATGCGGTATAATATCTCTATATCGTGTCGTGAGAATGGGAGGAAATTTTATGAAGCAAATACTTTTTGCAACTTCAGAAGCAGTTCCGTTTATTAAAACGGGCGGTCTGGCAGACGTAGCAGGGTCGCTGCCTAAATATTTTGATAAAGAGAAATACGATGTCAGAGTTATGCTGCCGAAGTATATGTGCATGAAAGAGGAATGGAGAGATCAGTTAGAGTATGTAACACATTTTTACATGGATTTGAATTGGAGAACAGAGTACGTAGGAATTCTGAAAATGGAGTACGAAGGAATTACGTTCTATTTTATAGATAATGAGTACTATTTCAGTGGATGGGCTCCATATGGAGAGGTTTTTGGAGATGTTGAAAAGTTCGCGTTTTTCTCCAAAGCTGTCTTAAGCGCCCTGCCTGTAATAGAGTTCAGGCCGGATATTATCCATTGTCACGACTGGCAGACCGGACTGATACCGGTGTATCTGGATAATTTCCGTTATGGTAATGAGTATTACCGCGGAATTAAGACGATTATGACGATTCATAATCTGAAATTCCAGGGAACCTGGGAGGTGAACCGGATTCAGAATATTACGGGGCTTCCGCCTTATTATTTTACTTCGGACAAGCTGGAAGCTTATGGCGATGCCAATTACCTGAAGGGCGGTATTGTATATGCAGACAAGGTTACTACAGTAAGCAATACGTATGCAGAAGAGATTAAGACGCCGTTTTATGGAGAGAGGCTGGACGGACTTATGAATGCTCGTGCTAACTGCCTGACTGGCATTGTGAATGGAATTGATTATGGTGATTTCAATCCGGAGACAGATAAATACATCTTTAAGAATTATACGGTTTCTAATTTCAGGAAAGAGAAAATCAAGAATAAGACGGCGCTGCAGGAAGAGCTTGGACTTGAACAGAATCCGAAGACTATGCTGATTGGTATTGTTTCCCGCCTGACGGATCAGAAGGGATTTGATTTGATTGCACATGTAATGGACGAGATGTGTCAGGACTCTGTCCAGTTTGCAGTGCTTGGAACGGGAGAAGAAAGATATGAGAATATGTTCCGTCATTTTGCATGGAAATATCCGGGTAAGGTGTCGGCGAATATCTATTATTCTGAGCCGGTGTCTCATAAAATATATGCGGGATGCGATGCATTTCTGATGCCGTCATTGTTTGAACCATGCGGACTCAGCCAGTTAATGAGTCTTCGTTATGGTACCGTTCCGATTGTGCGCGAGACCGGAGGGCTGAAAGATACGGTAGAGCCATATAATGAATTTGAGAAGACGGGAACCGGATTCAGCTTCTCGAATTATAACGCGCATGAAATGCTGGGAACTGTGCGTTATGCACAAAGCATCTATTACGACAAGAAGAGAGACTGGAATAAGATTGTAGAACGAGGGATGCAGAAAGATTTTTCATGGAAGAATTCTGCAAAGCAGTATGAAGAATTATATGATAACCTGTAAAATAAAGAATACAAAAGAGCAGCTTAAGGAGAGACAAGAAAGAGAATGAAAATCAAAGACGTATTAAAAGATAACAAAGTACATATATCATTTGAAGTGTTTCCGCCGAAGACGGAGGCCGCTTACGACAGCGTGCTTTCGGCAACAGAGAAGATTGCGTCGCTTAAGCCCGCGTTTATCAGTGTGACCTATGGAGCGGGGGGAGGAACCAGCAAGAATACGGTAAAGATTGCATCGAAGATTAAGGAAGATTTCGGAGTACCGAGTCTTGCACATTTGACTTGTGTATCTTCTACAAAGGAAGAAGTACACCAGGTGATAGACAGGCTGAAAGAGAATGGAATTGAGAATATACTTGCACTTAGAGGCGACATACCGAAGAGTACAGAATTTCCGCTTCCGAATCATTATAAATATGCGTATGAATTGATTGAGGATATCAAGGCGCAGGGAGATTTCTGCATCGGTGCTGCATGCTATCCGGAAGGGCATGTGGAGACAGAGCATAAGAAAGATGATATCCGTCATCTGAAACAGAAAGTGGACTGCGGCGTGGATTTCCTGACAACACAGATGTTTTTTGATAACAGTATTCTCTATAATTTTTTGTATAGAATACGGGAACAGGGGATTACCATTCCCGTTTTGCCAGGTATTATGCCGGTTACAAATGGGAAACAGGTGAAAAGGATCTGTGAGCTTTCAGGAACCATATTGCCGGAGCGTTTCCGGGCGATTGTGGATCATTTTGGAGAGAATCCTGAGGCTATGAAGCAGGCGGGAATAGCATATGCTACAGATCAGATTATTGATTTGATTGCCAATGGAATCCAGTGTATTCACGTTTATTCTATGAATAAACCGGAAGTGGCAGGGGCCATTATGAATAATCTGTCGGAAATACTAAAGGCATAGGAGCGAAGGATGAATAAGGAAACGAAGGAAGCTATTCGTTACCTGGGATATGGAAAACATGCGGTAGATGATCATGTATATGCGATGCTTGACGAGTGCTTTCGGGAGCTTGCGGATGTGGCGCAGAAGAGAATCATCTATCGCATTTTTGAATTGTCCCGGGAGAAGGACGGAAGTCTGCGTATAGGGAAAATGCATATTGTAAGTAAGAATTTAAGCAAAAATATGAAGGGATGTTCTGAGGTGATTGTTCTGGGTGCTACCTTGGGTGTGGGTGTGGATATGCTGATGAAACGATATTCCCTCACAGATATGGCAAGGGCAGTAATCTGTCAGGCTGCTGCTGCCGCCATGTTGGAAGAGTTTCTGGATGAGAAACAGCGTGAGATAGCTGAGAAGCTGGCCGGAGAGGGAAAGTATCTGCGGCCGAGGTTTAGCCCGGGATACGGAGACTTTGGAATTGAGCATCAGGGAGTGCTGCTTGCAATGCTTGATGCCGCCAAGACGATTGGACTTACAATGACGGACGGTTGTATGCTTACACCCATGAAATCTGTAACGGCAGTAATCGGAGTAAGTGAGACAGAAGCCCCCTGCCATATAAAAGGCTGCGAATTGTGTGATAAAACAGATTGTATCTATCGGAGGAACGAAGAATGCTAAGAGACAGACTTGGGAAAGAATTATTATTTTTTGACGGCGGAATGGGAACGCTTCTTCAGGCAAAAGGACTTTTGCCAGGGGAACTTCCGGAAATATGGAATCTGGAACACGCAGAAGCGGTGGTGGAAATCCACAGAAAGTATTTTGAAGCCGGGAGCGATATTATATTGACGAACACTTTTGGAGCGAATGCTTTGAAGTTTCACAGTCGAGAGTATGGACTTAAGGAGATTGTGACAGCGGCGATTGAGAATGCGCGAAAAGGAGCAGAGCAGGGCGTGCGCGATGGAAGGGAAGTTTACGTGGCGCTGGATATTGGTCCCACCGGGAAACTTTTACAGCCTATGGGAGATCTGTCGTTTGAAAAGGCTTATGAGGCTTTTGCAGAGGCAGTGAAATATGGAGAGGAAGCGGGAGCTGACTTAATCCATATAGAAACCATGAGTGACACCTATGAGATGAAGGCGGCGGTCCTTGCGGCAAAGGAAAATACGACGCTTCCTGTATTTGCAACAATGATTTTTGATGAGAAAGGAAAGCTGCTTACCGGTGGGGATGTTCCCGCAGTTGTCGCCATGCTGGAAGGTCTTAGAGTAGATGCTTTGGGCATTAACTGTGGACTGGGACCGGAGCAGATGCTTCCGATTCTGGAGCAGATCCTGGCGGTTACGTCACTTCCTGTCATTGTGAAGCCAAATGCGGGACTTCCCAAGCAGAAGGACGGAGTGACCTATTATGATGTAACGCCGGAAGACTTCGCGCAGACAATGAAAAGGATTGTGGAGACGGGGGCATGTTTAATCGGGGGATGCTGCGGAACGACGCCGGAGCATATTTTCAGGATGACGGAAGCCTGCAGAAAGATTCCTGTAAAAACTCCGGTGAAGAAAACGGATACCATCGTATCTTCTTATGGCAGGGCGGTGGTAATCGGAGATAAACCGGTGATTATAGGAGAGCGGATCAATCCAACCGGAAAGAAGCGGATGAAGCAGGCTTTAAAAGACCACGATATGGATTATCTCTTGAAAGAGGCGATTACCCAGCAGGACAAAGGCGCCCATATTCTGGACGTTAACGTAGGACTTCCGGATATAGATGAGGTGGCGATGATGCAGGAGGCGGTGAAAGAACTGCAGAGTATTACCAGCCTTCCACTGCAGATTGATACGGTAGACATTGAAGCGATGGAAGCGGCCATGCGCATTTATAATGGTAAGCCCATGGTAAATTCAGTGAACGGTAAGAAAGAATCCATGGAAGCAGTATTCCCTTTGATTCAGAAATACGGCGGTGTGGTAATCGGACTTACCATTGACGAAGAGGGAATTCCACAGACAGCCAACGGCCGTCTTAAAATAGCAGAGAAAATTATAGCAGAAGCTGCAAAATACGGCATTGATAAAAAAGATATTGTAATAGATGTTCTTGCCATGACTATAAGTTCTGACCCGGAAGGAGCAAAAACCACATTGGAGGCGCTGCGTCTGGTAAGGGACAAACTGGGAGTGAGGACGGTGCTGGGTGTATCTAACATTTCTTTTGGACTCCCATACAGACCTGCTATAAACGCTAATTTTTATACAATGGCGATGCAGAACGGATTGAGCGCCGGAATTATCAATCCGTCTTCGGAAGATATGATGCGTTCTTATTATTCTTTCTGTGCGCTGATGAATTATGACGAAAATTTTACGGCATACATTGAACGGTATGGGAGCCAGGTCCCGGCTGCCGCGCCCACGGTGGGAGGACAGAGCAAAATCAGCCTGAAGGAAGCAATTGAACGGGGACTGAAGGAGGAAGCGCACCAACTAACCGCTGAGCTTGTGAAGGAAGAAGCCCCCCTTTCTATTATTAACACACAGTTAATCCCTGCGCTTGATGTGGTAGGAAAGGGCTTTGAGAAAGGAACAGTATTCCTCCCGCAGCTTCTTATGAGTGCCGATGCTGCAAAACAGGCATTTGCCGTGTTGAAAGAGGTTTTAGCCAAGAGTGATTATACGGAAGAGAAGAAAGATAAGATTATTTTGGCTACTGTAAAGGGGGATATCCACGATATCGGAAAAAATATCGTAAAGGTTCTTCTTGAAAATTACAGTTTTGATGTGATTGATTTGGGGAAAGATGTAGCACCGGAGAAGATTGTGGAAACGGCAGTGGAGCAGAAGGTGAAATTGGTAGGGTTAAGTGCACTGATGACGACAACCGTGACCAGTATGGAGGAGACTATCAGACAGCTTAGAAAGGCAAAGCCGGACTGCCTTGTGATGGTGGGCGGAGCTGTTCTCAATCAGGAATATGCAGATATGATAGGCGCGGATTTCTATGGAAAAGATGCGATGCAATCTGTCCATTATGCACAGAAGGTTTTTGGAAAAGGAAATTAAGTTGACATGGTTTTGTCAATTCAGTATATTTAATATATAAGAAAGGAATTTAGGAGGAAAGGACCTATGATGAGAGGACTGGATACGACTGTCAGAAAATTAAGAAGGCAGGTATTTGAGGAAGTTGCAAGATTGGGGTTTCATGCAAATGAGGAGACGTTGTGTGATGATATGGAAGCGATTCCATATAAGATGGTGAATGATGAGACAAGATACAGGGAGAGCGTATATCGTGCCCGTGCGGTCGTAAGAGAGCGGCTGCGCCTTGCGATGGGACTTTCGCTGCGTCCGGAGGACAAGCCGGTTCATCTTACTGCCGGTGTAGAATCAAGCAATATTTCTGACAAGTATTATGAACCGCCGCTTATGCAGGTGATTCCTTCCGCTTGTGAGGCGTGTGAGGAGAAGGGGTACGAAGTCAGTAACATGTGTAAAGGGTGCCTTGCGCATCCTTGTATGGAGGTCTGTCCGAAAGGGGCTATTTCCATGGTGAATGGCCGTTCCTACATAGATCAGACCAAATGTATTAAGTGTGGGAAATGTAAATCAGCATGTCCGTATGATGCTATTTCACAGAAGACCCGTCCCTGTGCCAAAGCATGCGGCGTGGGAGCGATTGAGACAGATAATATGGGGCGTGCACATATTAATAATGACAAATGTGTATCTTGCGGCATGTGTATGGTAAACTGTCCGTTTGGCGCTATTTCTGATAAATCTCAGATTTTCCAGCTTGCCCGTGCGCTTAGTGAAGGTGATGAGATTATTGCAGAGATTGCACCTGCGTTTGTGGGACAGTTCGGGGATAATATTACCCCCAGAAATTTGAAGGCAGCTCTTCGTGAACTTGGATTTGCGGAAATGTATGAGGTCGCATTAGGAGCAGATATCGGGGCGATTTCTGAGGCACATCATTATGTAGAGAAGGTGACTACCGGAGAACTTCCGTTCTTGCTTACTTCCTGCTGCCCATCCTGGGCGATGATGGCGAAGAAATTCTTCCCGGATATGATTGACCAGATTTCCCAGGAACTGACGCCTATGGTTGCTACTGCGCGTACCATTAAGAAAGAGCATCCGAATGCCCGCGTTGTATTTATAGGACCTTGTGCGGCGAAAAAACTGGAAGCAATGAGAAGAACAGTAAGGAGCGATGTGGATTTTGTCATTACTTTTGAAGAACTACAGGCGATGTTCGATGCGAAGGATATCAATCTGGAAGAATATGAGGCAGAATCTTCCTTCCATAACGCGACAGGGGCAGGCCGTGGATATGCGGTAGCAGGCGGCGTGGCAGATGCAATTGAGAAATGTATCCATGAGTATTATCCGGATGTGGAGGTCAATGTGGAGCATGCAGAAGGATTGGCAGAGTGCCGGAAGACTCTTATGCTTGCGAAGGCAGGAAAGATGAACGGCTGTCTGATTGAAGGAATGGGCTGCCCGGGCGGATGCGTAGCCGGAGCCGGAACCAATATTCCGGTACCGAAGGCACAGAAAAAGATTAAAGACTTTGTAAAAGCGTCCACGAAATCTCTTCCGCCGAAGGAATTAGCCGAGATTGAATTGAAGTAAACAGCCTGAAAACCAATAAGGAAGCTGTTTGCCCGCCGTTGACAAACGGCGGGCTTATCTTTATAATAAAAAGATAGTCGAATTTTGAGGAGGACGTTATGCAGAAATACGGAGTAAATGAATTGAGAAGAATGTTCCTTGAATTCTTTGAAAGCAAGGAACATCTGGCAATGAAAAGCTTTTCCCTGGTGCCTCACAACGACAAAAGTCTGTTGTTGATTAATTCCGGTATGGCACCGCTGAAACCATATTTTACCGGACAGGAGATTCCGCCGAAAAAGAGAGTGACTACCTGTCAGAAGTGTATCCGTACAGGGGATATCGAGAATGTCGGAAAGACAGCACGCCACGGTACTTTTTTCGAAATGCTGGGAAATTTCTCGTTTGGGGATTATTTTAAAAAAGAGGCAATTGCCTGGACGTGGGAATTCCTGACGGAAGTGGTAGGACTTGATCCGGACAGATTATATCCATCTGTATATGAGGATGATGATGAAGCATGGGATATCTGGAATAAAGATATTGGGATTCCGGAAGAGCGGATTTTCCGTTTTGGAAAGGAAGATAATTTCTGGGAACATGGTTCCGGCCCCTGCGGCCCCTGTTCAGAGGTATATTATGACCGTGGAGAGAAGTACGGCTGTGGAAAACCGGGGTGTACGGTAGGCTGTGACTGCGACCGTTACATGGAAATCTGGAATAATGTATTTACCCAGTTTGATAACGACGGTCATAATCATTATACGGAATTGGAACAGAAAAATATTGATACCGGCATGGGGTTAGAGCGTCTGGCATGTATCGTGCAGGATGTAGAATCTATGTTTGACATTGATACGCTTCATGCTCTGCGTGAACATGTGTGCCGTCTTGCCGGAGTAGAATACGGCAAGGATTACGATACGGATGTGTCTATCCGTGTGATTACCGACCATATTCGTTCCGTTACATTTATGGTATCGGATGGAATTATGCCGTCCAACAGCGGACGCGGGTATGTGCTTCGCCGTCTGTTAAGGAGAGCCTGCCGCCATGGAAGACTGCTTGGCATTCAGGGAGAATTCCTTGTAACACTTGCCACGACCGTGATTGAAGGATCAAAGGATGGCTATCCGGAGCTGGAAGAGAAGAAGGATTTTATCTTTAAGGTCATCACTAAAGAGGAAGAACAGTTCAATAAGACAATCGACCAGGGTCTTTCCATCCTTGCAGGTATGGAAGCAGAGATGGAGAAAAAAGGAGAGAAGGTATTGTCAGGAGAGGAAGCCTTCCGTCTGTATGATACCTATGGGTTCCCTGTAGACCTTACCAAAGAGATTTTGGAAGAAAAAGGTATGCAGATTGATGAAGAAGGCTTTCAGGCGGCTGCGAAGGCACAGCGGGATACTTCAAAAGGTACATTCGGCGAACATAGTTATAGCGGCACGGATGCTACGGTATATGATGAGATCGACCCTTCTGTAACAAGCAGGTTTGTAGGATATGAAACTTTGACACATGAGTCTAAGATTACAGTTGTTACTACGGAAAAAGAGATTGTAGAAGCTCTCTCCGACGGAGAAAGAGGAACTATCTTTGTAGAGGAAACTCCTTTTTATGCAACCAGCGGCGGACAAGAAGCGGATAATGGCGTAATTACGACAGCAGAAGGTGAATTCCGGGTAGAGGATACGGTAAAAGCTGCTGGCGGTAAAATCGGCCATGTAGGCTGTGTGGTATCCGGAATGATAAAAACCGGAGATACGGCAGTGTTGAAAGTGGATGAAGAAAAGCGTGCCCTTTCTGCAAGGAACCACAGCGCTACCCATCTGCTTCAGGCAGCTTTGCGCATCGTGCTTGGCAGCCATGTAGAGCAGGCAGGTTCCTCTGTAAATGAGAACAGGCTTCGTTTTGATTTTACCCATTTTTCTGCGCTGACGGAAGAAGAAATCAAAAAAGTCGAGACGATTGTCAACGAAAATATAGCAAAATGTCTCCCTGTAAAGGCAGAAAACATGCCGATTGAAGAGGCAAGGAAGACAGGAGCGGCGGCTCTGTTCGGAGAAAAATACGGGGATATTGTCCGGGTTGTAAGTATGGGAGATGTCTCAAAAGAATTCTGCGGCGGTACTCACGTAGAGAATACAGGTGTTATTACGGCGTTTAAAATTATCTCTGAGACAGGCGTATCTGCAGGCGTGCGCAGAATAGAGGCTCTGACATCCAAAGGGCTTTTGCAGTATTATGACGAGCTGGAGCAGGAGATGAAGGATACTTCCCGTCTTGTGAAAGCATCTGCAGGCAGGCTGACAGAAAAGATTACCCACCTTCTTTCCGAAAATAAAGCGCTGCACAGCGAAGTGGAAAGCCTGAAGAGTAAACTTGCCAAAGATGCGATGGGTGATGTTATGAACCAGGTTACAGAAGTAAAAGGTGTAAAACTTCTTGCCGTGAAGGTAGAAGGCATCGACATGAACGGACTGCGCGATCTGGGCGATCAGATGAAAGAGAAGCTTGGGGAAGGCGTGGTTGTGATTGCATCTGCTGGCGAAGGCAAGGTCAACCTTATGGCTACAGCGACACAGGGAGCAATGGAAAAAGGAGCCCACGCCGGTAATCTGATTAAGGAGGTCGCTTCCCTTGTGGGCGGCGGCGGCGGCGGACGGCCGAATATGGCGCAGGCAGGAGGAAAGAACCCTGCAGGAATTGAAGATGCCCTTGCGAAAGCAAAAGAAGTATTAGAGAATCAGATTGCATAGAAAAAATAATGAAAAATCATTGACGCGGGGAAAATATGTGGTATAATCGTATGTAGTGCAATAAATATACCCGAACAGTCGTATGATGCACAATATAGGGCTGGAGGGGAGGTTAGGTGTGAGACTATGTCAAATGTAATCGTTAAAGAAAACGAGACGTTGGACAGCGCTTTACGCAGATTCAAAAGAAACTGTGCAAAGGCTGGGATTCAGCAGGAGATTCGCAAGAGAGAACATTACGAAAAACCAAGTGTTAGACGTAAAAAGAAATCTGAAGCTGCAAGAAAACGTAAATATAATTAATCATGTGCAAAAATAGAGTGTTGAAGAAACACTCTATTTTTATAATATAAGAATTTAAAAATTTTCAAAAAAGGTATTGACGGGAGAAGTTTCCGGGTATATACTATGAACCGTAGAAGGCAAGGGTGCCACGCATGAGATGCGTGACACCTTTTTTTATTTTAACAAAAAGGAGAGGGATAGATATGAAACTGAAAGATACTGGACTGACAGCCAAAGAATTAAAAGATATGGTTAAAAAATATATGGTGGAGACCTATCCGAGATATGACTTTATTGCAGAACGTGCAGAGGGAATGTATCTGTATGATGAAAAAGGAGAGGCATATCTGGATTTCTACGGCGGTGTTGCTGTAAATAGTCCAGGTAACAGGAATCCCAAAGTAGTAGCGGCCGTAAAGGATCAGATGGATGATATCATGCATACGTTTAATTATCCATATACGGTACCTCAGGCGCTGCTTTCTAAGAAAATTTGTGATACCATTGGAATGGATAAGATCTTTTATCAGAATTCAGGAACAGAAGCGAACGAGTGTATGATTAAGATGGCAAGAAAGTACGGCATCGACAACTATGGACCGGACAGATATGAAATTATTACCGCAAAAGAAGGGTTCCATGGAAGAACATTTGGTTCTATGTCTGCAACAGGACAGCCGGATTCTGCAATCCACAAAGGTTTTGGACCGATGGTTCCCGGATTTGTTTATGCAGAATATAACAACTTGGAAGATTTTGTATCCAAGGTTACAAAGAATACAATCGCAATTATGATAGAGCCCGTACAGGGCGAAGGCGGAGTTCATCCGGCAACACAGGAATTTATGGAAGGACTCAGGAAGCTTTGTGATGACAATGATATGCTTTTGCTTCTTGATGAAGTTCAGACCGGATGGGGACGTACAGGCGCTCCGATGGCATATATGGGATATGGTGTAAAACCGGACGCTGTTTCTATGGCGAAGGCTATGGGAGGCGGAATGCCGATTGGAGCATGCTGTGCAAGGAAAGAAGTGGCGGCAGCTCTTGGTGCCGGAACACATGGATCTACTTACGGCGGACATCCGGTTGCATGTGCAGCAGCACTTGCTTCTGTGTCTGAGATTTTAGATAACCACTTGAGTGAAAATGCAAAAGAAGTGGGAGCCTATTTTGTAGAGAAGCTGGCAAAGCTTCCGCATGTGGTAGAAGCAAGAGGACGCGGTCTGCTGGTAGGATGTGAATATGACATCCCAATTGCTATGGATGTAAAATGGAATACATTTAAGCGCCATGCTTTAATTACAGCAATTGGTGACAATATCAATAGAATGATTCCGCCTCTTACCGCTACCAAGGAAGACGTGGATCAGGTAGTAGAGATTATGAAGGCAGCTATCGAAGAAGCCGTAAAAAAAGCACAGGCAGCATAGAATATTATTCAAATACAAGACGTTTACATTTCGGTGTGAGCGTCTTTTTCATTTCCTGATACAGGCGGGAGATTGGCAGCCCTACTACGTTATTATAATCACCGTGGATTTCCTTTACATGGACGGCAAAAGGTCCCTGGATGCCATAGGCTCCAGCCTTGTCCATAGGGTCTTTTGTTTCGATATATGCCTCAATCTCCTGCCGTGAGAGAGGATAAAAGGTTACGTCAGTACGAACCGCAAAGGTACGGGTGTGCTTTATGCCTTTTTCGGTGGTAATCAGGGCAACTCCGGTATATACCTGGTGCGTGCGGTCGGACAGCATGGATAGCATGTCGAAAGCGTCGTTTTCATCTTTGGGCTTGCCAAGGATTTCGTCCCGGTATGCAACTACTGTATCGGCTCCGATGATGGTACAATTATTTTCTGTGTGGCAGAGATAGACATCTTCCGCTTTTTGCAGTGCAAGCTCTATGACAACTTCGGAGGGTATGGTTTTTGTGATTTTTTCTTCTATGCCGGAAGGGATAACTTCAAAGTCAAATCCGGCAAGGGACAGTAATTCTTTTCTTCTTGGGGAGGCGGATGCCAAAATATATTTCATTCGTGTGTACCTCTTTTCTTTTTTATAGGATTGAATTATAATAACCATTATAAAACAAAATGAAGTCGGAGGGAATACCTATGTATATAAGTGATATTGTAACGACTGTTCCGGACGATGTAAAAGAACGTGTTCCGCTGGAACAGGAAGTATATAAAGTGTTTACGAAGCTGGGCATACCATTCTGGCGGGTGGATAATGAACCGGCATCTTCTATGGAGGAGTGCTCGGATATCGGAAAAGTATTGGGTGCACCTGTGAGAAAGGATGTATTTTTGTGTAATCAGAAGAAGACCAGCTTCTTTCTGCTTGTAATGCCGGAGGAAAAGGCGTTTGATACCGCTTCTTTCAGTAAAAAGCTGGGAGTCTCCCATATGTCTTTTGCCTCACCGGAACATATGTGGGAGCATCTGGGGACGAAACCGGGTTCTGCCAGTGTGGTAGGGCTTTTGAATGACAAGGATGATTATGTTCAATTAATTATTGATAAGGAAGTGGCAGAGCAGGAATGGTTTGTATGTAATACAGGAATCAATACTACCCACCTGAAGTTTAAAACCCGGGATCTCCTTAAAAAGTTCCTTCCCTACACACATCACAGACCAAGAATTGTTGATTTATAAAGCGGATTGGGGTGAGTTATTTGTATAAATTAAGCAAAGAAGAACTGGAAGAAAGATTGAAAGGGCGTGTCCGTGGAGAGGTGTTGGATCTATCCGATCTGGAGTTTGACGATATGGATCTGTCGAGAAAGGATCTTTCTTATATTAAATTTGATTTATGTATGTTTCAAAATGTGGTTTTTGACGGAGCGGACCTTACAGGATCCAGTATTATGAATGCTGGTTTGGATGGGTGCTCTCTCAGAAAAGTGATTTTTGAAAATGCGAATCTGTATGGGGCGTGTATGAGGGGGTGTGATATGACTGGCTGCAATATCAAAGGTGCCAATCTTTTTGCGGCAGTACTGGAGCATGCGGTATTGGACGATATTGTGTCAGATGAGAATACGCAGTGGTTTCGGATGCACTGCCCGGAGACCGGACCGATCCTTGGCTACAAGAAATGTGTCAACGACCGGCTGGTACAGCTTCTGATTCCGGCAGATGCCAAGCGTACATCGGCGACCCTGCCTTCCTGCAGATGTAATAAAGCAAAGGTGCTTACCATTAAGAGTTTTGATTCTACAGAGGAATTTGATGAAGCTTGGTCTCTGGTAGATGAAAACTTTGTGTACCGGAAAGGGCAGTGGGTAGAAGTGAAGGATTTCAATGAAGACCGGTGGATGGATTCCACTACGGGAATCCATTTCTGGATGACCCGGGAAGAGGCCATCGGGTATTAGGATTTCACGTTTATTCCGTTGACCTCCACTTCGCTGTCAACAGGAATGACAAGGCATTTTCTACCGTCGATTTCTCTGATTTCTACCAGGTCTGCCCGTTCCGGATTTACATTGATTACAATCTCCGGAGTTTTGATGTTGAATTTTCGTGTGCTTGCGATGTTGGAGACAAGGAGCGTGCTCTTTTCTCCAACAGCTTCATCATAATCTTTATCAAAGGACTCCAGATTTTCTTCCGCCACGCCGCTTACGGATAGGAGACGGCGCATATCTTTTTTATCCAGGGCGAAAGAATCCAGACTTTCTTTATTTTCTTCTATCATCTCATTCAGGTTTTCATGGATAGATTTCACTATTTCATAATTACAGCTTTCTCCCAGGGTATCACTGAGGATTGTATGGAAGGAATCCTTCTGTGTACCTGCGGACATGACTTCATTGCAGCCTAAGACTTGTTCTACAAAATAATCCTGAAGTTCCTCAGGCTTTTTAGAATAGTAGAGCAGGTTGTGAAGGTCGCTGCTCCTGTCATTGAAAGCGGGGAATAAAAAGCCTGTGGCAGGTTCTCCTACGATCCAGTCGCGGATGCGGTCTTCGATTGCATTTTTCTCTGCATTATAGCAAAGGCCCGCCTTTGAGAGACTTACAGGACAGATACTGCACAAGATAAAGTCGTACACAGTGTCAGATGCATCAAACATCTCCATCCCGTCGGATGCACGCCCGGGGACATCGTAGGCGGCATGAATGAGGAGAATCAGATAATGTTCTCCAAAATCATAGCTCTCTACTACTTTATCGTAGAATTCCGACAGAAGGATATCGTCGGTCAGCTTGCTGTTTTTAAGCTGTAATAGGAAATCTTGTGTGCCTCCTTTGAATTCCTGATCTAACGGAAATCCCATGTTGAGGAGATTCTTCCCTACGGTGCCGGACAGGGTTTTTTTGAAAATGTCGAAGTATTTAAATTCTTCTTCCTCAGGAAGAGACAGGAATGCTTCTTTAAATTCCAGCTTTTTTTCCTTGTCGCCATCAACGTAACATCCGCAGATGCGGGTGATGGCACAGTTCTGTGGGCTGAATTGCTTACGGATTTCTAATATTTCTTTTTTATTCATATGTAAAACCTCTTTCACGAATATACTGTTTTTTATCTTATCACAACGAAAATGGATATGCCAGTCATATTTTCTTAAACATCATATTACACTAGTAGTAATCGATACGGTATGGAGAGTTGCCGATGAGACGTTTTCTGGCACTGATACTTTGTGTAATGCTGTGTGCGCAACCTGTAATGGCAGCAGATAATTATGGAATCGCATATGAAGAAGAGACAACAGAGCAAGAAACGATAGAAGGGAACGTGGAAGAAAGTACAGAAGAGAAGCAGACGGGAGGGGTAGAGATATCCGCACCGTCTGCTATTTTAATGGAGGCTTCTACCGGAACTGTCATTTACGAGAAAGATGCCGACACTCAGCGTCCGCCGGCAAGTGTTACCAAGATCATGACGCTTTTACTGATCTTTGATGCACTTGAAGAAGGAAAAATCGGACTGGAGGATGAGGTGACAACCTCCGAACATGCGGCATCCATGGGTGGTTCTCAGGTGTTTCTGGAAGCCGGAGAGACGCAGACGGTAGAAACAATGATAAAGTGTATTGCGGTTGCCAGCGCTAACGACGCCTGTGTGGCGATGGCAGAGTATGTGTGGGGCAGCGAGGAAGAATTTGTAAATCATATGAACGAACGTGCGGCCGGACTTGGAATGGAGCATACGCATTTTGTAAACTGCTGTGGGCTGGACACGGAAGGACATCTGACGACAGCAAGGGACATTGCGCTTATGTCGCAGGAAATGGTTACCAAATATCCGCAGATTGAAAACTATTCTATGATTTGGATGGAAAATATTACACATACGACAAATAAAGGTTCCAGTGAATTCGGACTTGCGAATACCAATAAGTTGGTACGGCAGTATGAGTATACGACCGGATTGAAAACAGGGTCTACCGGAGAGGCGAAATTCTGTGTCTCTGCTACTGCCAGGAAAAACGATATAGATTTGATTGCGGTTATCATGGCTGCGCCGGATTCTAAGATGCGGTTTCAGGATGCCAGAACTCTTTTGGATTATGGGTTTGGCAAATGTATGAAATACATAGATGATGGAAGCGGACGGCTTGACCCGGTCCCGGTTGCATCAGGTGAAGAAAAGGAAGTTCCGGTAAAACAGGCGGAACCATTTCAGTATATTGATGTGGAAGGGGCGGATTTAAGTAAGATAGAAAAAAAGATCATTACGCAGGGTGATGTGGCTGCTCCAGTTAAAGAAGGAGATAAGGTGGGAGAAGTTGTCTATTCTATCAATGGGACGAAAATAGGAAGTGTGGCTATTGTGGCGACGGTCGGTGTTAAAAAAATGAGTTATAAAAAGGCGGTAGAGAATGCATTAGAAGTTCTGTTTCTGTAATTGTAATAAATTGACAGGATTTTACGGAAGGAATTGTTATAAAGTGTGGAATATTAACAAGAATAGATTGACACCTGTCTCTAAATTATTTAAAATTAAACATAGGTATATATTTATGGAAATACCTTCTATAATGATTAAAGGATAGGTGAGTAACGATGTACATGGACGACTACAAACGCTGGGCTGATGCTGACCTGGAGGATGCTGACCTGACAGCAGAACTGAAGGAAATCGCCGGTAAGGAAGAAGAGATTAAGGAACGGTTCGCGGTTTCTCTGAAGTTTGGTACTGCAGGCCTCAGAGGTGTGCTGGGCGCCGGTTCCAACCGTATGAATATTTATGTTGTACGCCAGGCAACGCAGGGACTGGCAAACTGGGTGAAAACACAGGGAGGCAATCAACTGGTTGCAATCAGTTATGACAGCCGTATTAAGAGTGATGTGTTTGCTAAGACAGCAGCGTGTGTTCTTGCGGCAAATGGGATTAAAGTCCGCATTTACGACGCTCTTATGCCGGTTCCGGCGTTGAGTTTTGCAACCCGTTATTATGAGGCAAATGCCGGCATTATGGTTACGGCGTCTCATAACCCGGCAAAATACAACGGATATAAGGCATATGGCCCGGACGGCTGCCAGATGACGGATGAGGCAGCAGATATTGTGTATGCAGAGATTCAGAAGACAGATATCCTTGAAGGTGCTAAGATGATGAGCTTTGAAGAGGGAATGGAAGCAGGTCTGATCGCCTATGTGGGAGATGATTGTAAAGAAGCTCTTTACGCTGCGATTGAAGCGCGCAGCGTCCGCCCGGGACTTTGCAAGACGGCGGGGCTGAAGTTAGTATATTCTCCGCTTAACGGCAGCGGCCTGGTTCCGGTTACCCGTGTTCTGAATGACATTGGTATTGATGATATTACGATTGTTCCGGAGCAGCAGTATCCGGACGGCAACTTCCCTACATGCCCATATCCGAACCCGGAGATTTTCGAGGCATTGAAATTAGGTCTTGAACTGGCAGAGAAGTCAGGAGCGGATCTGATGTTGGCTACCGATCCGGATGCTGACCGTGTAGGTATTGCAATTAAGTGCCCGGATGGCTCCTATGAGCTGGTATCCGGCAATGAGGTTGGAGTCCTTCTGTTAGATTATATCTGTGCGGGCCGGATTGAGAATGGCACGATGCCGGAGAATCCGGTTGCAGTAAAATCTATCGTATCCACGCCGCTTGCAGATGCGGTAGCTGCACATTATGGTGTAGAACTCAGAAGTGTTCTGACCGGCTTCAAGTGGATTGGAGACCAGATTGCCACTCTGGAGGCGGCGGGAGAAGTAGACCGCTTTATCTTTGGATTTGAGGAAAGCTATGGCTACCTGGCAGGACCATATGTACGTGATAAAGATGCGATTATCGGTTCTATGTTAATTTGTGAGATGGCAGCATACTACCGCAGTATCGGTTCTTCCATTAAGCAGCGCCTGGAAGAGATTTATGCACAGTACGGACGTTACCTGAATAAGGTTGACAGCTTTGAGTTCCCGGGTCTGTCCGGTATGGATAAGATGGCAGGAATTATGGAAGAGTTGCGTAAGAATCCGCCGACAGAGATTGGCGGTTATACGGTAGTGAAAGTTACAGACTTTAAGAAACCGGAAGAGACAGGACTTCCGGCGGCGAATGTCCTGATTTATGATCTGGAAGGCGGAGCAGCGGTTATCGTTCGTCCGTCCGGTACAGAGCCAAAGATTAAGACATACTTTACGACATTGGGAAAAGACCTGGCAGAGGCACAGGCTCAGAAGGATAAACTGGCAGAAGCTCTGAAACCAATACTGGCATAGGCTGATATAGAAACTGAGAATAAAAGTAGACATCCGGATAGAAAATTGCCGATACTGATATCGGGGTATTTATATTTCAATGTTTCAGTGTTTACATTCATAAGAGATGCAGTACTGAACCGGGCGCAAGGTTTTAAAGTGATTTAGAGTTTTAAGTTCAGATATAACAAAAGAACCAGGGTGTATCAAGCCCTGGTTCTTTTGCAATCTAGAGTTTTGCAATCGGAAACATTAAATCGGGGTTGTAAGAACTCTTAATTTTGTTTCCGATAATACTGTAACACAGGGTGAAGAGGTTTTCTATGTTCATCCTTGACAGAAAAAAAGTGAAAAATTGTCCCCTCGGGATAAAGTGGGAAAGCAGAAGATGTGGTAGAATGCAAAAAGAGTGACAGAAGGGCAGGAGATAAAAATGGCGGTGGAGTTAAATAGGCTTTATAAGGAAATCTATGCAGATTACGGTCTTATAGGAACTGTGACGGCAGGCAGGATTTTATGCTATGAAGAAATCGGCGTCTACCAAATACTTGCAGACAGAAAAGACGAACAGATATATCAGGCATTTGTTGAAAAAACGCTGGGGAAGCTTATCGAGTATGATAGGAAGAATGGAACAGATTATCTGAAACTTCTGGATGCTTTTTTTCAATGTGAGTGTAATTTGACGAGGACTGCGGAACACCTTTTTTTTCATAAAAATACTTTGAAGTACAAAATGAATGCAGTCAGAGAGATTTTAAAATGTGATATTACCGCGAATGAGAATAGGTTGAATATTATGCTTTCGCTGGCAATTCTTCGGATGGGAAAAGGCTAAGAAACCTTTTCCCATTCTTCCTTTATCAGGACAAATGCCTGGTTATACCAGTTCTGCGATTCTTGAGACTCCTACATATATTTCAGATATTTTATACCAGGTTTTATAGTCTGTGATTCCGGTTTGCGGAAGCCCGAAAACAGATTGAAATTTTCTTACAGATGCTTCTGTTGCAGGACCATAGATTCCATCAGCGGTGATTTTCGGAATGGCAGGGTATGCTCCGGCAATAACATTTAGCTGCTCCTGCATCTGAAGCACCTTTTGCCCGGTGGAACCCCGCTCCAGGTTATATCCCGGCCAGGAAGAAGGAATGCCGGAGATTGCCTCGGCGGTGTTGATGTACATATCATCGCCATAATAGTAGCGCAGGATTTCGATGGGCGTATAGCCTTGTTCTCCCAGGGACATGGATCCCCACTGGGTCATCCAGTTCGGGCATTGCACTCGTCTGCCGTCGCAATACTGGGTGAGGATAGGCTGACGGACATTCGGACGTGACAGGTAGGAAGCGAACAGTTCGTCTACGATGACAGAAATGGTGTCATAGAAATTCCGTTCCGGTATCCATTTATGGTCAAAGGCAGTAGAGGAAGTGATGGTGAAATCATAGCCCTGGTTCCTGTACCATTCCGTATATACCCGGTTTAAGGTAAAGGACATGATGGCAAGGACATTTGCCCGGATCGTGTCGGCTGGCCAGGTGGCGTAAATCTCACTGGACGCCACATTTTTGATATAATCCTTATATTTGACGTAGTAATTCTGCGCCGTGCTGTCACGGGGGCTGCCGTCATGTACTACGATGTATTCCGGGACAACTACGCGGCTTAGAACGATTTCACCTGTTTCCCGTGTCGGCTTAATCTCATCTTCCGGGATTTTTTCCGGGTAATTTCCATATAGAGTATGCGCAGGGATTACAAAGGTTTCCTCATCCATGCCGGTTTCATCCGAAGGGCGGAGCTGTACATTTTGTAAGGCGGTAACGTCTGAGAGGATTTCCGTTCCGGCGATTGTGACAGGTTCAAAGCCGGGAGCAGAGATCTGAAGCGTATACTCGGCGTAAGGCTGTATTTCATTTTCGGGATTTAGACTGTACTCTAAAGGAGGGGCGTCCAATTCGATGGTTTCTGTCTGACCGGAGCTGTCAGTGGTGAGCTGTTCCAACTGGCTTTCCGGAACGCCGGTGTAAGAAATGTTGATGGTTGCGTCTGCAACAGGGAAAGCGGTTATCTCCGAAACAATATTAATCTGCAGGCGCCCTTTGTCCGGAGTATCCCGGAGAGAAGGATTGGTTGCATTCATATAGTGACCTCGTAGATTTCTATTACAATTATTGTATGCTGTGAAATTTATATTGTGAAAATGGGATATATTACATATAATGAAAGCAGCGGTATTATTAAATTGGAAAAGGAGACAGATGTGGGAAGACGGCAGAACGGCAGAAAGCAGCGGGGCTGTGTGACCGCTTTTTTGAGTATTATATTGGCAATTGGCTGTGTACTGCTTATCGGGATACAGGGAATGTCCTGGATTAGCAGAATTCCCTGGGGGCAGATGGAAGCGTGGATACAAAAGCTTCCGTGGACACAGGAAATAACAGAGCAGTCAGAGGTGAAGGAGGAACAGGAGACAGTGCCATTTCAGAAGGTGACTGTCCATGAGGGAAGCCTTGAGGATAAATTTTATTATCAGCAGCTTTCTGAAAATGAAAAAAGCTGTTATAAGGAGATTCTTCAGGGAGTGAAGGATGAAGCGGAGGAAATATATGTACACAGCAGTGATGCGGACCGGGTCAACCAATTGTTTCTATATATTATAAAGGACTTTCCGGAACTGTTCTGGTGTGATGGGAGCGGAAGTGCATCGGCTTATCGGAATGAAGGATATACAATTCTTACACCGGTTTATGCGGGGACGCCCCAGGAGCGGCAGCAGCGAAGAGCGCAGATTGAAGCGAAGGTGAATGAATGTCTGGAAGGGATTTCTTATGCAGCTTCTGATTACGAGAAGATATTATATGTATATGAGTATATTGTGGATACAGTAGAGTATGATGAGACAGCAGCAGAGAACCAGAATATATACAGCGTGTTTGTAGGCGGACGCTCAGTCTGCGCCGGGTATGCCAGGGCAACCCAGTACCTTCTGGAACAGTTGGGAGTGTTCTGTACTTACGTGACTGGTACGGTGGAAGGCAGCGGGTCACATGCCTGGAACCTGGTTCGGTGCGAGGGAGAATATTACTATGTAGATACCACATGGGGTGATCCGGTATACAGGCAGGCGGAAGGAACGGATGTACCGGAGTGGGAGAATATTAATTATGATTATATGTGCTGTGGAGACAGTGAGATATTTAAAACTCATACTCTGGATGATGGGATAGAAGTCCCTGCTTGCACGAATATAAAGTGGAATTATTACGTGGTAAATGGCATGTATTATGATTCTTATGATGAAGAAACTATCCTGAACGCCATGAATGAAGTGATTGGAAGTAAGGGAAACCCGGTGACTTTAAAATTTGCATCTGAAGAGGTATATGAGCAGGCGAAAGACGGGGTGCTTAACGACCTGGTGGGGCGGGCGGCACAGAACCTTTGCAGGATGTACGGACTTATGCAGGCGGAGTATTATTATCAGGACAATCCGGAGCTTTGTAAAATTACAATTTACTGGAAGTATGAATAAGAAAGTCTGTGCATGGAAAATATAGATTTGCAGTTGTAAATTATACCAAAATGTAGTATAATCATTTCAATTTGTGGAGACATGAATTGCGAGGAATGTAAATGCAAAGGGGCAGTTGTGGGAGCACATACTGCCTTTTTTAAGGAAATTTATTGAAGGGATAAGGTGAATATATGAGAGCATTTCTAATACTAGAAGACGGGACTGTTTTTTCCGGAACCAGTATTGGTTCAGAAAAGGATATGATTAGTGAAATTGTTTTTAACACCTCAATGACAGGATATTTAGAGGTGTTGACTGACCCTTCTTATGCCGGACAGGCTGTGGTTATGACTTATCCGTTAATTGGTAATTATGGAATTACACCGGATATGGAATCCAAAAAAGCTTGGCCGGATGGATATATTGTAAGAGAATTGTCCAGGATGCCGAGTAATTTCCGGTGTGAAGGTACGATTCAGGATTTTCTAAAAAAGCAGGATATTCCGGGAATTGCGGGGATCGATACCCGTGCTCTTACAAAGATATTGAGGGAAAAGGGTACGATGAATGGTATGATTACCACAAATGAGAATTACAATCTGGAAGAAATTCTGCCAAAACTTCAGGCATATAAAGTCGGAGATGTGGTATCAAAAGTGACTTGTGAAGAAAAATATGTCTTAGAAGGCAATGGGCCAAGAGTTGCGCTGATGGATTTTGGAGCAAAGAATAACATTGCCAAATCTTTAAATCAAAGAGGGTGTGAAGTTACCGTTTATCCGGCACACACAGCCGCCGAAGAAGTCATTGCATCAGATCCGGACGGAATTATGTTATCGAATGGGCCTGGTGATCCGGAAACATGCGTATCTATCATCAAAGAAATCAAGAAATTATATGACACGAATATTCCCATTTTTGCGATCTGCTTGGGACATCAGCTGATGGCTCTTGCCAATGGCGGTAAGACTTATAAGTTAAAATATGGACACCGGGGTGGAAATCATCCTGTGAAGGATTTAAGCAATAACCGCGTTTATATTTCTTCACAGAACCATGGGTATGCGGTAGATGGAGCCAGCATGGATCCGGCAGTAGCAAGAGAAGCGTTTGTAAATGTGAACGACGGAACGAACGAAGGTCTTTCCTATGTGGGGAAAAATATTTTTACGGTGCAGTTCCATCCGGAAGCATGTCCGGGACCACAGGATTCAGGTTACTTGTTTGACAGATTTATGGATATGATGAAAGGAGCTAAATAATGCCTAGGAATAAAGAAATCAAGAAAGTATTGGTGATTGGTTCCGGTCCTATCGTTATCGGTCAGGCGGCGGAATTTGATTATGCAGGAACACAGGCATGTCGTTCCTTGAAGGAGGAAGGCCTGGAAGTTGTCCTTCTCAATTCCAATCCGGCAACCATTATGACGGATAAGGATATTGCAGACCGTGTTTATATTGAGCCATTGACGGTAGAAGTGGTGGAGCAGCTTATTCTGAAGGAACGGCCGGACAGTGTGCTGCCGACCCTTGGCGGCCAGGCGGCGCTGAATCTGGCAATGGAACTGGATGAAAGAGGATTTTTAAAAGAGAATCACGTCCGGCTGATCGGAACGACTTCGGAGACGATTAAGAAGGCAGAAGACCGTCTGGAGTTCAAGAAGACGATGGAGAAGATTGGCGAGCCTTGTGCTGCATCCTTGGTGGTGGAGAATGTAGAAGATGGAATCACTTTTGCTGAGAGTATTGGCTATCCGGTGGTTTTGCGTCCTGCCTATACCCTTGGCGGAAGCGGCGGCGGAATTGCCCATAACCGGGGGCAGTTAATGGAAATCCTGGAAAACGGTCTGCGTCTTTCCCGTGTGGGACAGGTTCTGGTCGAGCGCTGTATCGCAGGATGGAAAGAAATCGAGTACGAAGTGATGCGTGACAGTAATGGAAATTGTATTACTGTATGTAATATGGAAAATATTGATCCGGTAGGGGTTCATACGGGAGACAGTATTGTTGTCGCACCATCCCAGACGCTGGGGGATAAGGAATATCAGATGCTTCGGACTTCCGCACTGAATATTATCAGTGAGCTGAACATTACCGGCGGATGTAACGTACAGTATGCGCTTCATCCGGAAACTTTTGAGTATTGTGTAATTGAGGTGAATCCCCGTGTCAGCCGTTCTTCTGCGCTGGCATCTAAGGCGACAGGTTATCCGATTGCTAAGGTTGCCGCGAAGATTGCCCTTGGCTATACCTTGGATGAGATTAAGAACGCAGTTACGCAGAAGACTTATGCAAGCTTTGAGCCTATGCTGGATTACTGTGTAGTGAAGATTCCAAGGCTTCCTTTTGATAAATTCATCAGTGCGAAGCGTACATTGACGACGCAGATGAAGGCAACCGGAGAGGTTATGAGTATCTGCGACAACTTTGAAGGCGCGCTTATGAAGGCAATCCGTTCTCTGGAGCAGCACGTAGACAGCCTGATGTCCTATGATTTCTCAGACTTATCGGAAGAGGAACTTCTGGAGAAGCTGGAGATTGTAGATGACCGCCGGATCTGGATGATTGCAGAGGCGATAAGGAAAGGAATTTCTTACGAGAAAATCCATGATATTACTAAAATTGATCTATGGTTCATTGATAAGATTGCGATTCTCGTTGAGATGGAGCAGAAACTTCAGAATACGCCGCTTTCGGAAGAACTTTTAAAGGAAGCGAAGCGGATGGAATTCCCGGATCATGTAATTGCGAAGCTTACCGGGAATTCAGAGCGGCAGATCCATGACATGCGGCACGCATATGGCATTACCGCTTCTTATAAAATGGTAGACACTTGTGCGGCAGAGTTTGCAGCAGCGACGCCCTATTATTATTCTGTGTTCGGAAGTGAAAATGAAGCAGAAGAAAACCATGATAAAAAGAAGGTTCTGGTGCTTGGCTCCGGTCCGATCCGTATCGGCCAGGGAATTGAGTTTGACTTCTGTTCTGTACATTGTACCTGGACATTTGCCAAAGAAGGATATGAGACGATTATTGTAAATAATAATCCGGAGACGGTAAGTACAGACTTTGATATTGCAGATAAATTATATTTTGAGCCGCTGACACCGGAAGATGTAGAAAGCATTGTAGATCTGGAAAAGCCGGATGGAGCGGTGGTGCAGTTCGGCGGACAGACAGCGATTAAGCTGACCGAGGCGCTTATGAAGATGGGCGTGCCGATTCTGGGAACATCAGCAGAAAATGTAGATGCGGCGGAAGACCGGGAATTGTTTGACGAAATCCTGGAAAAATGCGGAATTCCAAGACCGACAGGAGGAACCGTATTTACAGCGGAAGAGGCGAAGGAGGTAGCGAACCGTCTGGGGTATCCGGTTCTGGTAAGACCTTCCTATGTACTTGGCGGCCAGGGAATGCAAATTGCAATTAACGATCACGATATTGATGAATTTATCGGAATCATTAACCGAATCGCACAAGACCATCCGATTCTGGTAGATAAGTATCTGCAGGGAAAGGAAATAGAAGTAGATGCGGTATGCGATGGAGAGGATATCCTTATTCCGGGTATCATGGAGCATATTGAGCGTGCCGGAATTCATTCCGGAGACAGTATTTCTGTGTATCCGGCGCAGAGTATTTCTGAGAAGACGAAGCGTACCATCGAAGATTATACAAAGAAGCTTGCCCGGTCTCTTCACGTAATTGGATTAATTAATATCCAGTTTATCGTATGTGGCGAAGAAGTGTACGTAATTGAAGTGAATCCGAGATCCAGCCGTACCGTGCCATATATCAGCAAGGTGACAGGTATCCCGATTGTGCCGCTGGCAACAAAAGTAATCATCGGCCATAAGATTAAGGAACTTGGCTATACTCCGGGACTGCAGAAGGAAGCCGATTATTTTGCAATTAAGATGCCGGTATTCTCTTTTGAAAAAATTCGTGGAGCAGATATCAGCCTTGGCCCTGAGATGAAATCTACCGGTGAGTGCCTGGGTATTGCAAGAACCTTTGATGAAGCGCTCTATAAGGCATTCCTTGGGGCAGGGATTCAGCTGCCTAAACATAAGAATATGATTATGACGGTAAGGGATGAAGACAAGCCGGAAGCAGTGGAAATCGGACGTCGTTTTACACAGATCGGCTACCGGATTTTCGCTACGAGAGGTACAGCAGAAGCGCTGAAAGAGGGCGGCGTAAAGGCAATTGCAGTAAATAAGATCGAACAGGAATCTCCGAACCTGATGGATCTGATCCTGGGACACAAGATAGATTTGGTTATTGACACGCCTCCGCAGGGAGCAGATCGTTCCAGAGACGGTTTTGTCATCCGCAGGAATGCCATTGAGACAGGAGTAAATGTGCTGACTGCCATTGATACGGCGAAGGCATTGATTACCAGTCTTGAGAATACGGATATTAAGAAGCTGACCTTGATTGATATTGCGACAATATAGTGAGGAAACATTATGGGAAAAAGAGTTTGGAAAAGGATATTGGCGATTTGCCTTTGTATGGCAATCATTTTGGGAAATGTTATGGTGACAAAGGCGGCGTCCAATCCCTATCCGGAATGGCAGACAATTAATGGCGTTACAACCAGGAGATGTACCTGGTATGCGTGGAAGCTTACCTATGAAAGAACCGGCATTGCCCTGCCCGGTCTGGGGAATGGAGGGCAGTGGTATGACAATGCGAGAAATGCAGGATATTCCGTCGGTAGTACGGCGGTTGCCAATTGCCTTGCCGTGTGGACAGATTCAGACTTGGGACATGTGGGATATGTGGATTATGTGAATTCTAATGGGACGATGCATGTGCTGGAGGGTGGTAGGACAGACTGCCTGGGTACCGGCGGTATTGGAGAGATTACAATTTCAAGTACAGTAGGTTCTACCCGTTCAGGCGGGACACAGACCTTAAAAGGATTTGTTTATCTTGGGAATGCACCCAAATGGTACAGTTCCATGACTCCGGTAAATATTGGCGATGATGTTTATGCTCATTTAATAAAAAATAGTACGTGGAATCACCTGGGCGCTGTAGATAACAATGTTCAGCTGGTAGCTGCGGGACAGGCAGATGGTTCCGATGTGTGGCATTTCGTCCGGCAGTCAGATGGATCATATGTTATTTATAACTGTAAAGACAGCACTAAGGTCCTAGATGTAAACAATGCGGCAAGCGCTTCGGGAACAAATGTCGGTTTGTGTACAAAATGGGGAGATAACAACGGAGCGCAGAAGTGGTATATATACGGGCCGTGGAGTGGAGAATATATCCTGAAACCCCAATGCTCGGACGCCGTGCTTGATGTATCTAATAATGGAAGCGCTATAGGGACGAATGTGCAGATTTGGACTTATAATAATAGTGCGGCGCAGCAGATGGCTCTGTATCCGGCTGCAAAGGCGGAAGCCAGTACACTTTCTGTTACACCGGGAAGCAGTACCGAGCCTACAACATTTAGTTGGACAAAAGGGAAAAATGCGAATACATATAATGTAAATATTGAAACAGGTTCACCGGGACAGATGCATACTTACAAGGAAGTATGGAATCTGCAGGATACTTTCTATCAAATTACACTTCCGGAGGGGTATTATGAGGTCTGTGTATATGGCTGCAATTCTTTTAGCTACAGTGGCAGCAATGTTGTGAAATTCAACGTGCAAAAAGGAAAGGAACCGGAACCCGTTCCCGACCCGGAGCCGGAACCGGACACGCCGGTAGGACTTCCATATGTAGACGTGGCAGAAGGTGACTGGTTCTACGATGGAGCATACTACAACTACTTTGCAGGAACTATGACGGGTACAGATCCTACACATTTCGCTCCATACGCAACGCTGGTACGTGCGCAGTTTGCAACCATCCTTCACAGAATTGAAGGAAAATCGGATGTAGCTTATACGAACAGGTTCCCGGATGTACCGGATGGACAGTTCTATTCAACGGCAGTTCTCTGGGCGGCAGAGGCGAAAGTTGTTACCGGATATACAGACTCCGGCTATTTTGGAACGAATGATCCGATTACCCGTGAGCAGATGGTAACCATGATGTACCGCTATGCGAATTATATGAAGTATGAATCCGGAGAACCGACAGACATCAGTAAATTTACGGATGCCGGAAAGGTATCAGAATTCGCAGAAGACGCTATGAAGTGGGCAGTAGGAAATGGAATCATTGAAGGAAAAGAAAATGAAGACAACTCCTGGCGTCTTGACCCGCAGGGCAATACGAGCCGTGCAGAATGCGCAATTATTATTATGCGCTTTTTGGAGAAATACAAAAAATAAATAAAGATACCGGAGAGAGAACTGTTAATTTACGACAGTTCTTTCTTTTTGCTTTTTTGTGTAAAAAGATTATTATTTTAATGAAATTCAGCAAATTTTAAAATATTTAGAATTGACAATAAAATCAGAGGTAGGGTGCATATTCCGCAAGAACTGCGCATCCGTTCCAGAGGAACGGAGCGCCATTCCGCTTCAAACTGAGCAAAGCTCAGCAGGTTG
>NZ_JAOQJU010000002.1:382855-391471 GCF_025567385.1 Dorea acetigenes | reverse complement strand
AGCGCTTGACGAAGCAGCAAAAGCTCTGCAAAAGAAGGAACTTCCATATGTAGACGTGGTAAAAGGTGACTGGTTCTACGATGGAGCATACTACAACTACTTTGCAGGAACCATGACGGGTACAGATCCTACGCATTTCTCACCATACGCAACGCTGGTACGTGCACAGTTTGCAACGATTCTTCACAGAATTGAAGGCAAACCGGATGCAGCGTATACGAACAGATTCCCGGATGTACCGGATGGACAGTTCTATTCAACGGCAGTTCTGTGGGCGGCTGATGCGAAGGTTGTTACGGGTTATACAGATTCCGGATACTTTGGAACAAATGATCCGATTACCCGTGAGCAGATGGTAGTTATGATGTACCGTTATGCGGATTATAAGAAATACGATATCTCAAAGACGGCAGATCTCAGCAGCTTTTCTGATGCAGGACAGGTAAGCGGATTCGCAGAAACTGCTATGAAGTGGGCAGTAGAAAATGGAATCATTGAAGGAAAAGAGAATACGGATAATTCCTATCGACTTGACCCGCAGGGCAGCACAAGCCGTGCAGAATGTGCGATTATTATCCAGAGATTTATGGAGATATTCGACAAATAAGGAAATCTTTTGAGACTTACCGGCGGCAGTTTTACTGTCGCCGGTTTTGGAAAAAATCAAAAGTGTTTATTTTTTACATTTTAGAATATCTTTGTAGAAAGCATCCATTTCTTTTTTTGTGCCAAAAGTAGCAACATACATCTGGTTGCCCATTGCTCCGGAAAGCACGTCGGGGATACGCTCCATCATTTTCATGTTGCTGCCGTATTTCTCCATAATCTCTTCATGGCTTAATACGAAATTTTTCCCGTCGCGGCGCCCGGCATAGGCACAGTATGCGTGTTCTCCGTCCGGAAGTGTAGAGCGGTTGTAGGCAATCATATCTGCCCAGATTTTGTATACGTTTGTGCTGTTGGCGAAATTCATCATATCCGGCGAAAAGCCGCCGCATGGGCGCATATTCACTTCCAGGGCAACGATATCACCCTTTTTCCCCATTCCTTCCTGATCCTGTGTGAGGCGGAAGAATTCAAAGTGGACAAAACGGCTTTTTACACCAAAGCTTTTTACAGTCCTGCGACCGGCTGCACGGGTATCCGCCGGCAGGTTCTTTACGATGTAGTAAATGGAATTGTCAGAGTTGTTTACAATATCCATAATAGACATAGGAGTTACATTACCTGTCTCAAACATCGGCTTACCATCGGCATCAATAATCGCATCATAGGAATTGACTTCTGCATGGATAAATTCTTCCATAATGTATTGGATATCCGGAATTTTTGTCTCCAGAAAATGTTCCAGGTCAGCATCGCAGGAGAGTTTATGCGTATCAGAAGCGCCGACTCCGTTGTCCGGTTTTACGATGACGGGGTAGCCAACCTCTTTGATAAATTTCAGACAGCCATTCTTGGTGTCAACCAGGTGATAACGGGCTGTGGGGATTCCGGCTTTGGCATAATATTCTTTCATTTTAGATTTGAATTTGATGCGAGGGATATCTTCTGTATGGAAGCCGCTTGCAATGTTGAAATCCGTGCGTAACCTGGCGTCACGTTCCAACCAATACTCATTGTTGGATTCCAGCCAGTCTATACATCCGTGTTTGTAGATGAGGAAGGCAACGGCGCGGTAGACTTCGTCTTCACTTTCCAGGTTGTTTACTTTATAGTATTCATTCAGGCTGTCTTTCAGTTCGGCATTTAGTTCATCGTAAGGCTGGTCGCCGATACCCAGCACATTCAGACCGTTCTTTTTCAATTCCCGGCAGAATTGCCAGTAATTCGTAGGAAAATTAGGGGAAATAAAAATAAAGTTTTTCATAGTACTCTCATCCTTTTTTGTTTGTAGTGATATATATTATAACACCAGTTGTGCTGGCGCTGGTTACACATGTTTGTCAGCCTGGAAATATTAATTCAGAAGGTATGGAACGAAGTAGGTTACCTGCTTGTACCACCAATCCCAGTCGTGTGCACAGTCATAGCCCCAGAAATCCACCCAGGTATGGATTCCTTTACTTTGAAGGATAGACTGCATTTGTCTTGTGGATTCAGGGATTTCCCATGGTCCTTGTCCCACACAGATGACGGATTTCTGTTGATTGTACATTTCGATGTATGGATGATCTTCCGGCAGATTCGGAAGGTAGTGGACCGGAGAGTTGATATAAACCAAGTCATCCATATAATTACCGAATCCATATTCGGATGTGTAAATACCGCTTAACGCAAGAAGACGATCAAAAAGATCCGGGCGGCGGTAATACAGGTTGGCGGCATGAGTGGCGCCAAGGCTGCATCCAAATACCAGAATTCCAGGGTAGCCGCTCCAACCATTGCGCTCATTAGCCATCGCACGCATGAAAGGAACCAGTTCGTCTGTAATGTACTGAATCCATTGTTCATAACGGCAGATTCGCCATCTTGGATCCCCGCCCTGGTCGGACCAGGTTTCTGCATCGATCGTATCAATGGAAAATATCATAACTTCTCCCGATTCAATCCAGGGAGACCAGACGTCTGTCATGTGAAAATTTTCAAAATCAAAAAAGCGGCCGTCCTGGCAGGGGATAAAAAGAACCGGTCGTCCTGCGTGACCATATATCTTACATTCCATATCCCGCCCAAGTGCCGGACTGTAATTTTTGTAATATTGTACTTCCATGGTGTTCCTCCTTAGTTTGAAGTATGATTAAAACTCATATAATAGCGTATTCATAAAGAACGGAATCTGCTTTTCCCAGCTTGCTTCACAGTGATCTCCATTCGGTACAATTCGGCTTTCCAGCAGAATTTGTTTTTGCAGAAGCTGGGAAGTTACTTTGCTGAATTGTATTCGCATATTGTTGTGGTGGCGCATTTCACGGGCCCCGTAATCCATATAAATCACAGTGTCCGGTTTGATCCGGGCATGAGAAATCATATCGGACAATTTCTTTGTGGCAAACCAGATGGATGGGGATAATGCAGCTGCCCGCGAGAATGTCTGGTTATATTCGAGAACTGCATACAGACTCATCAGACCACCCATAGAGCTTCCGGCAATGAAGGTGTGATTTCTGTCCGGAATGGTTCGGAAATTTTCGTCAATATAAGGTTTAAAGGTATGAACCATCCAGTTCATTGTAATTTTGCCGAGTCCGGTAATATTTCCCAGTTTAGGATTGCGGAAGGTGAAAGGAGAGTATTCTTTAATCCTTCCGTTGTCAGGGCTGTGGTTGCATTCTACTGCGGCAATGATTACCTGGGTCTGTGTGTAATCCATGTATTCCTTCATGCCCCAGCATTTGCCGTAAGTGGCATCTTCATCAAAAAAAACATTATGCCCGTCAAACATATAAAGCACCGGATAATGTTTGTCCGGTTCATTTGTATAAGATTCCGGAAGATATATGTAAGCACGTCTTTCTTCGTCGCCGGTCAGTTCCGGAATCGTAATATTCCATTTTTCTACCATAATGTCCTCCATTTTGCTATACAGACAAGTGTTTTATCGGATTAAATATAGCACGGAAAAGAGTAAATAGCAAGATATAGAGAGCCTGCAAGTTGACGTTCCGGCCAAAATCATTTATGATTATTTATGTATAACAATGAGGTTAAAAGGATGATTCCAATGAATATAATTAATTTTGAGCATATCAGTAAAGTATTCGGTGAGAAGACTATTTTTGCGGAGGCTTCTGTCGGGATACAGGAAGGAGACAAGATCGGGATTATCGGTATGAACGGTACCGGGAAAACGACCTTCCTGAAAATGGCGGCAGGTCTGGAAGTGCCGGATCACGGACAGATAGTTAAGCAGAATGGACTGAAGATAGCTTATCTGTCCCAGGATCCTGAATTCCCGAAGGGAGCGACGATTCTTTCTTATATACAGGATGATGAGAATGTATGGAAAGTACAGAGTAATCTGCAGCAGCTTGGAATTGCAGATTATGAGGAGTCTGTTTCCCATCTGTCCGGCGGACAGAAGAAGAAGCTTGCGCTGGCGAAAGTACTGGCGTCTGATTTTGATGTGCTTCTTTTGGACGAGCCGACGAACCATCTGGATACCCGGATGATGGGCTGGCTGGAAGAGTATCTCCGGAAATTTAAAGGCACGATTCTGATGGTAACCCATGATCGGTATTTCCTGGATTGTGTGACTGATCATATTCTGGAAATCAGCCACGGACAGATTTACAGTTATGAGGCGAATTATTCCGGGTTTCTGGAGCTGAAAGCTGCGCGGGAGGAAATGGAGCTTGCTGCGGAGCGGAAGCGCCAGAGTGTTCTCCGGATAGAAATGGAGTGGGCGAAGCGGGGATGCCGTGCCAGAAGCACTAAGCAGAAAGCAAGGCTGGAGCGCCTGGAGATGTTGAAAAATGGCGAGGCACCTGTAAAAGACCAGACTGTAGAGCTTGATTCTGTTGAGACCAGGATGGGAAAGAAGACTATAGAGCTTTCCCATGTTTGTAAAAGCTATGGAGATAAGGTGATATTGAACGATTTCAGTTATATTCTTCTTAAGAATCAGCGGCTGGGTATTATCGGACCGAATGGCTGTGGGAAGACGACACTGATGAAGCTTTTGGCGGGGATTATCCGCCCGGACAGTGGAGAGATTCAAGTAGGCGAGACGGTGAAAGTGGGGTATTTTGCGCAGGAAGAGCAGGAAATGAATGACAATCAGCGGGTGATTGATTATGTGAAAGATATTGCCGAGTATGTTACTACGAAAGAGGGAAAAATCAGTGCCGCAAAGATGCTGGAGCGTTTCTTATTTACTCCTGATATGCAATATTCACCGATAGGAAAGCTGTCCGGAGGGGAGAAGAGAAGGCTCTATCTTCTGGGTGTTTTATGTGGAGAAATCAATGTTCTTCTGCTGGATGAGCCGGGGAATTCGCTGGATATCCCTACGATGACCGTACTGGAGGATTATCTGAATTCCTTCCAGGGAATTGTGATAACCGTATCCCACGACCGGTATTTTCTGGATAATGTGGCAGACCGCATTTTTGCATTTGACGGCAGTGGACATTTGCAGCAGTACGAAGGAGGATATTCTGATTATCTGTTGAAAAAGGAAAGTGAGGATATATCGGTAAATCTGCAAAAAGCACCGCAAAAAGAAGAAAAAAAGGCAGAGAGTCCATCAAAGAATACCTGGAAACAGCATGAGAAAAAGCTGCGTTTTACCTATAAAGAAGAACGGGAATTTGCAGTAATTGACGATGAAATTGCAGGGTTGGAAGAAAAGATAGAAGACCTGGAAAGACAGATGGAGGTGCATGCAACTAATTCCGTAAAATTGAAGGAATTGATGGAAAAAAAGGAAGAGGCAGAAGGAAAATTAGAGGAAAAAATGGACAGGTGGGTGTATCTGAATGATTTATATGAGCAAATGCAGAAATAAATCAGAGGATACTCTTGACAAATCAGATAGATGTTGTTATTATAAAAAAACAGAACGCACTCTGTTTTTAAAAAGAAACAAGAATTGAGAGGTGCAGTATGCAAAGAGTATTTTCATTATTGGTTGACAACAATCCCGGTGTACTCAGCAGGATTGCCGGTCTGTTCAGCAGACGGGGATATAACGTAGACAGTATTACGGCAGGAACGACCGCAGATCCGAGATTTACCAGAATTACAATTGTGACGAGCGGAGATGAATTGATTTTGTCTCAGATTGAGAGACAGGTTCGTAAGCTGGAGGATATTATTGAGATTAAGGAGCTGAAGCCGGAAGAATCCGTTTACAGAGAATTGATTATGGTTAAGATTCGCGCAGATGCTTCCCAGAGATCAGAAGTGATTTCTCTGGCAGATATTTTCCGGGCGAAGGTAGTAGATGTTGAGAAGGAATGCCTGATGGTGGAGCTTACCGGTAATCAGTCCAAGCTGGAAGCTTTCCTGAACCTTCTGGATGGATATGAGATACTGGAGCTTGCGAGAACGGGCATTACCGGTCTGGCGCGCGGCATTAAAGACGTGACATTTATTGATTAGCTGGCTAAAGGAAATAACCTTTAACAATATATAATTTATACATATGGTAGGAGGAATGCAGCAATGGCAAAAATTTATTATCAGGAAGACTGTAACTTATCAGTATTGGAAGGACAGAAGATTGCAATCATCGGTTACGGAAGCCAGGGACATGCACATGCATTGAACTTAAAGGATTCCGGGTGTGATGTAATCATCGGCCTTTACGAGGGAAGTAAATCATGGAAGAGAGCTGAAGAGCAGGGCTTCCAGGTATTTACGGCGGCTGAAGCAGCAAAACAGGCTGACATCATTATGATTCTTATCAACGATGAATTACAGGCTGACATGTACAAAAAGGACATTGAACCGAACCTTGAGGAAGGCAATATGCTGATGTTTGCACATGGTTTCAATATCCATTTCGGATGTATCACGCCTCCGAAGAACGTAGACGTAACTATGATCGCACCGAAGGGACCAGGACATACAGTAAGAAGTGAGTATGAAGTTGGTAAGGGTGTTCCGTGTCTGGTTGCAGTAGAGCAGGATGCAACAGGAAAAGCGCTTGACAAGGCGCTTGCATATGCATTGGGAATCGGCGGAGCAAGAGCAGGTGTCCTTGAGACTACATTCAGAACAGAGACAGAGACAGACCTCTTTGGTGAGCAGGCTGTTCTTTGCGGCGGTGTATGTGCGCTGATGCAGGCAGGTTTTGAGACATTGGTTGAGGCAGGCTATGATCCGAGAAATGCATATTTTGAATGTATCCATGAGATGAAGCTGATTGTAGATCTGATTTACCAGTCAGGTTTCTCAGGAATGAGATATTCCATCTCCAATACTGCTGAATATGGCGATTATATTACAGGACCGAAGATTATTACGGAAGATACCAAGAAAGCAATGAAGAAGATTCTGTCTGATATTCAGGATGGTACATTCGCAAAAGAATTCTTACTGGATATGTCCCCAGCAGGACGTCAGGTACACTTCAAAGCTATGAGAAAGAAAGCGGCAGAGCATCCGGCAGAAGTAGTTGGAGAAGAAGTAAGAAAGCTTTACAGCTGGAGTGATGAAGATAAGTTAATCAATAACTAGTTATTGTGTGAGAAAAAGCGCAGAGTCCATAGTTTACGGATCCTGCGCTTTTTGTGTTCTTATGCTTCCTTTTGAGCCAATTTTGTGATACACTGAATAAAAAGGGACAGGAGGAACAAACCATGGATGAGAGACTTGAGGATCTTCGCTCAACCAAAAACCCCAAAGCGCGTATCAAGGTATTGAAGGGACATTTTGCAACAAGCAATTCCCATCTGAATACATACATTGATATGTCTACCGTCAAATCAAGGCACAACAATGCCAGAGAAGCTGCCAAGGAGCTTGCGCATGAGTATATGTCCAATACTTTTGTTAATACAATTGTGTGTCTGGACGAGACAGAAGTTATCGGAACCTTTATGGCAGAGCAGCTTGCAGACAGCAATCGTATGTCGTTGAGTGCGGGAAATAATATTTCTGTAATTACACCGGAGTTTGATGCGATTGGACAGATGATGTTCCGCGATAATAAGCAGAGAATGATTAAAGACCAACAGGTATTGATTCTGGCTGCGTCGGTTACCACCGGAAAGACCATTAACAGGGCAATCGAATGTGTACTGTATTATGGCGGAACGGTGTGTGGGGTTGCGTCCATATTCAGCGCGGTAAATAAGATTGCAGGTATGGAGATTAAGACGATTTTTACGGCAAGAGATATTCCGGACTATCGGGCGTATGAACCGGCAAAATGCCCAATGTGCGAAGAAGGCAAGCGGGTGGAAGCAATTGTGAATAGCTATGGATATTCTAAATTATAGCAGTAAAAAAAGACAGCCACATGACGGTATGGCTGTCTTTTTTTGTGTTTATAGATTAAGCAATTCCGTTAACAGCTTTTGTCAGACGGGAAATCTTTCTGGCGCATGTGTTCTTATGATAAACACCCTTGCTTCCTGCTTTATTGATTTCAACGATTGCAACCTTCAGTGCTTCTGCAGCAGCAGCGGCATCCTTATTAGCAACAGCTGTTTCAACTTTCTTTGCGCAAGTCTTAACTTTAGATTTGATAGCCTTGTTTCTGGCATTCTTTGTCTCATTCACTAAAATTCTCTTTTTTGCAGATTTGATATTAGCCAACTTGTCCACCTCCAATATCCTCATATTTCGATTCAAGCTCGATAAATATATTCGTTAGAGCCGGACACGGACGTTCTAACGAAACATACGTGTTTATTTTATGCTAATGACTCTTTAATGTCAATACATATTTCTGAAATTATTGTAAAAACTAGCAATAATGATGAGATAAAGTGAGGATTTGGAAATGGTTGAAAAGTACAGTATTAGAACGGATCTGGCTTTGGAGCAGAAAGAGCGTTTTGAAGCTGACAATGTAGAGATATCTGGAGTTGTCCTGGAAGAGAATTATGATGAGGAGAGGGAAATTAAGATTACAACGGTGAAAATTGAGACGGAGAACGGAGCAAAAACCATGGGAAAACCGGTGGGTACTTATATTACTATAGAAGCGCCCAACATGGCGAT